>CAYNFA010000260.1:0-6021 GCA_964396345.1 uncultured Thalassobaculum sp. | reverse complement strand
GCAGGATGGCGGCCTTCTCAGGCCCAGTGACGCTGCGATAGTCTTCCCGCGTGCGCATGCCCATGACGTAGGATCCCAACCTCGAACGGCAATTATGTTTCGACACTCGTTATAGTCGAATCGGACACATTCTCACAGGGGCGTCGACGCCCGGCGCGGTCTCGCTCTTGCCGCGCCGCGGCACGCCGGTATGATGCGCGCGTCAGGTGAACGGGGGATCTCGATCGTGCGTCGACTGCTGTTTGGCCTTGCCGCCCTGCTTGCCATCGCGTCGCCAGCCAAGGCAGAGGAACCGGCGTTCGTCAGTTTCGGCGCCGGCTACTACGACCTGTTCGATGACGAGGCGGCTGGCGAGGCCCGCCTGGAGTACCGGTTCTCGGAAGCCCAGAAGCTGTTCTTCTTCTCGCCATTTGTCGGCTTCACGGCGACCACCGACGCCGCCACCTACGGCTACGCCGGGGTTGGCATCGACGTGTTCTTCGGCCGCCGGTTGGTGGTCACGCCGACCTTCGCCGTCGGCATTTACGGCGATGGCGACGGCAAGGACCTTGGCCACGCCATCGAGTTCCGCTCCGGCGTCGAGGTCGCCTATCGGTTCGACGATTACTCGCGGCTGGGACTGTCGTTCACGCACATCTCCAACGCCGGGCTGGACGAACGCAATCCGGGGGTCGAGTCGCTGGTGCTGATGTACTCCGTCCCGTTCAATAAACTGTTTGCCGACTGAGCCGGGCTGGACGGACCCCGCCCGCCGCACCACCTCGGCTCGATGAGGCGCTTTCCAGCCGCCACCGTCGCGGTGGCCATTCTCCTCGCCGCGGTGTCGTACTGGCAGCTCGGTCTCGACGCCTACCATGACCTGCGCGCCGTGCTCGCCTTCGGCGTAGTGCCTACTCATATATGGGGGTTCGACTCCCGGCCGCCGGAGATCGACCTGATCCCGGCGTTCGCAACCCTCGTCACCGCGCAGGGCCTGCACGGCGGCCTCAGCCACCTACTCGGCAATCTGGTCGCGCTGGCGTTCGTCGGGCCGACCGCCGAGACCCACACCGGCTTCTGGCGGCTGCTCGCCATCTTCCTGATCGCCGGCGCCGTCGGACTGGCGGTCGAGGCGGCCGCCGCACCGACGTCGACCATCCCGATCCTCGGCGCCAGCGCGTCGATCGCCGGCATCATCGGGGCGGCGGCTCGGCGCGACCCGCACGCCCGGATCCTAGTGGTGGTTCCGACGCGCGGTCTCCGACTGCGCCGGTTCGCCATTCCGTTGCTGCCGCTGGTGGCCGTGTGGCTGGTGATCCAGGTCGCCGGCCTCGCCTTCGATCGGGGCGAGCCGGTGGCGTTCCTGGCGCACGCGACCGGTTTCGTGGTCGGCGTGCTGATGGCCGGCAAGACCCGTCGGGGGCTGCGGCCGGTCGACTAGCCTTTGCGCCGTCCCTGGGCAGACCGCGCGGCCGCCGTCACATCCTGGTCGAGGGTGCCGACTTCTCCAGGCGGATCAGGCGGTCGAGGCCCGGCGCCATCTCCCCCAGGATGAAGTCGGCGCGCTTCTGCGGACTGCCGGCGTGGTTCGGAAAGCTCTGCTCCCACGAGTTCAGCTTCACCGTCAGCCCGCACAGCACGCCGCCGATGGTCTCGTGGTGCGCCATGATCAGGCGGTGCAGCTGCTGGAAGCTGTCCATTGAGATGTTCTCCCAAAAGGTCTGGGAATTCCGGTCGAACGACTCGAACCGCCCGGTAACCGAGCTCAACACCTCATTCAGCCCGTCGTTGACGAACAGGCACTTGTCCATGAGCTGCCGGTTCTCCCGCAGCATCGTGGTCTTCACCTCGGCCATCCACTCGGTGAACTGGTCGAATTTCGGCACGATCTCGTCGAGGCATCGTCGGAAGTACGACAGGGACAGATAGATATCTCCGTACTTCTCCAGGAAGTCCGGGATATCGGCAATGGTAATGCCCATCATCTGGGCAATCTTCCGCATGTTCTTGAGCGCGGTGTCGCGATCGATGTTGGTGAACATGTGGATGATCTGGCCGGAATTATTGATGTTGTCGTTGGTGGCGCCGAAGACGTTGACGACGAGAGGGCGCGTGAACGACTTCATGTACTCGGTGAGCTTCTCCTCCATGGACGGCGACAGCTGCAGGTCACTGGCCGAGCGGACATCGATCTTCAGGTCGCGCAACGAGTTGCGCAGCGAAAACAAGTCGAAGCTGTTGAGATCCCCCAGGCGGTAGAGGATCTCGAGGTCGGCGGCGACATCCTCCGGGTCGGCCTGGATGAAGTCGGGCAGCGACTTGATGGAAATCAGCCCGACCCCGGCGTCGCGAAACAACTCGATCTCGGACTCCAGACGCGATGTCTTGATCATCCGGGCCCGGCTCAGCGCGGCCAGCCGGAGCGGCACGATCTTCAATGGCAGGGTGTGCAGGGAATCCCGGTCGACGGCGCTCAGGTCGTCGATTTTGGGCTGCGAATCGGCGATCACGGTCGTCATATGGTCCTCTTCATCTCCCGTCACCCTCCAGCAACCGCAATGTTTATGCTCTCCTATGGGTTAACGGACCATGAATCGGAAAACGCCTGACGGAGCCGGAATCTTCCAACTTGACCTTCCAGCAACTGGAATCCCGATATGGGAAGTCAAGCCTGAGGATCCATGCCATGCCGACGGGCGACCCCTTGCCACCCACCGCTGGAACCGCCATGCGCGACGATGCCACCGTGACGGTCGGTGAAGCCGGCGAGGCCGCCGGCCTGCCGGCCAAGACCCTCCGCTACTACGAGCAGATCGGCCTGGTCATCCCGGAGCGCCGGGGCAACGGCTACCGCGCCTACCGGCGGAGCGACGTGCAGCGCCTGCGGTTCCTGAAGCGCGCGCGGTCGCTCGGCTTCCCGATCGAGGATTGCCGGGTGCTGCTGTCGCTGTACCGCGATCCCGAACGTTCGAGCGCGGAGGTCAAGGCGGTCGCCGCCGAGCACCTGCGCGAGATCGACCGCAAGATCGCCGAGTTGCTCAGCTTGCGCGAGGAACTCGACCGCCTGGTCTGCGCCTGTCATGGCGACCATCGCCCTGACTGCCCGATCCTCGACGAACTGGCCGGGGCCGGGTGACAGCTGGCGCCCGCAGTGATTGAATTGCCATAACCCAGAAATTCTAGAACACTGGTCGCTGGAACCCGGTCATGAACGAGCTGTCGCCAAAACCAGGAGATCAGGCGGCCCTGTCCGCCAGGACCGCTCCCGCCGCGTCGTCGCGGCGGGGACGATCAACGGCGTTCTGGGTCCGACTCGGGATGTTCCTGCTGGTACTGGCGGCGCTTGCCGCGCTGGTCGCGTACTGGGCACACGGCGCGCTGCTGTACGTCCACGAGACCGATTCCCGCATCAAGGCCGACCTGATCGCGGTCGCCAGCGAGGTCGCCGGCCGCGTCGTGGAGCGCCCCGTCACCGACGGTCAGACGGTCACCCGGGGCCACGTGCTGGCTCGGCTCGACGCCCGCGAGGCCACACTCCGGCTGGAGGAGGTCGATGCCGCCCAGACCATGCTGCTGGCTGGCATCTCGCGGCTGGAGGCCGAGATCGTGATGATCCGCGGCCGGGCCGAGAGCCGTGTCGCCAGCGCCAAGGCGCGGCTCACCGAGATGGCGGCCGGCCAGGAGCTCTACGAGCACGAGTTGGCGTTCGCCAGGGCCGACTACGAGCGGGCGCGCGCGCTGGCGGCCTCGGGGACGATTTCGTCGGCCCGGCTGGAGCGCAGCCAAACCGACTATCTCAAGGCCCGCCAGGAGCTGAGCCGGGCGCAGGCCGAGATCGCCATCGCCGAGGCGGGTATCGATGAGGCCAACGCCGAACTGGCCGAGGTGTCGGTCAAGCAGGCCGACCGGACGCGCCTGGAGGCCGAGTTGGCCGAACTGGCGGCGCGCCGCGAGCGCCTGCGCATCGAGCTCGAACAGCACACCATCGTCAGCCCGATCGACGGCGTCGTCGGACGCACCTTCGTGTCCGCCGGCGAGCGGGTCGAGCACGGCCAGCGCCTGATGTCGCTGCACGATCCGGCGGCGATCTGGGTGGAGACCAACATCCGCGAGACCGAGATCGGCCGCCTGGAGGTCGGGCAGCCGGTGCAGGTTACCGTCGACGCCTACTCGGGGGAGGTGTTTCGGGGCCGGGTGGAGCGGATCGGCCACGCTGCCAACAGCCAGTACGCGCTGCTGCCGCGGCTGAACGAGTCCGGCACCTTCACCAAGGTGACCCAGCGCCTCGAGGTCCGGATCGCCGTCGACGGCAATGACGGCCGGCTGCGGCCGGGCATGATGGTCGAGGTCTCGATCGACGCGCCGCACGCCCGCCTCTGGCCGTTCTGAGCCGGGCGTGAGCGTCACCGCCGATCGTCCCCCCGGCGGCGGCGCCCCGACTGCCGCCACGGCCGCCGCGCCGCCGGCGGTCAGCAAGCTCGGCGTCACCGTGACCACGATGATCGCCATGATCTCGATGATCATGTCGTCGACCATGGTCAACGTGGCGATCCCCGACATCATGGGCGCCTACGGTATCGGCCAGGACCAGGCGCACTGGATGTCGACCGGCTTCCTGGCGGCGATGACCGTTTCGATGCTGCTGAACGCCTGGCTGGTCGCGCGCTTCGGGCCGCAGGCGGCGTTCCAGGGGGCGGTGGCGCTGTTCATCATCGCGGCGGTGATCGGCCAGACCTCGCCGAGCTATGGCGGGCTGATCGTGGCGCGGGTGGTCCAGGGCGTGTGCGCCGGCATCATCCAGCCGCTGGCCATGAGCACGGTGTTCCTGGTGTACCCGCCCGAGGAGCGCGGCCGGGCGATGGGGTGGTTCGGCATGGGAATCGTGCTTGGCCCCACCATCGGCCCGGTGCTCGGCGGGGTGATCGTCGACACCGTGGCCTGGCCGTGGGTGTTCTCCGCCCCGGTGCCGGTGATGATCGTCTCGGCGGCGATGGGCTGGATCTACCTGCCGGCCCGCGATCCGGCGGCCCGCCGGGTGACGGTCAACATGATCAGCTTCGCGCTGATCACGGCGGCGCTCTGGCTGTTCCTCAACGGCATCACCGAGGGCCAGCGCGACGGCTGGGACGCCGACCGCTGCTTCATCCTGCTGATCGGCTCTGCCGCCAGCTTCGCGTGGTTCCTGTACCGCGAGGCTACGCACCCGGCGCCGCTGATCCAGCTCCGGCTGTTCTCGGTCTGGCACTACACGGCGTCGGCGGTGGTGGCCTTCGTGTTCGGCGCCGGCATGTTCGGGACGCTGTTCCTGGTGCCGGTGATGGTCCAGACGGTGCAGGGCTTCACCGCCACCAAGGCCGGGATGATGCTGCTGCCGGGCGGGCTGGTGGCGATGATGGTGTTCCCGCTGGCCGGCCGGCTGTCCGAGACGGTGCCGGCGGTGTGGACGATCTCCATCGGGCTGTCGGTGTTCGGGCTGTCCTGCCTGTGGCTGGCCTCCGCCGAGATCGCCACCGGGTTCTGGACTCTGGCCCTGCTGGTGGCGTTCGGGCGGGTCGGTCTCGGGTTGGTGATGCCGGCGCTCAACCTCGGCGCGATGTCGTCGGTGCCGCGCGACCTGGTGCCATCGGCGGCCGGCACCCTGAACTTCATCCGGATGACCGGTGCGGCGATCGGGGTCAACGCCCTCGCCATCGTCATCGACAGCCGCATCGCCACCCACGCCCAGGGGCTGGCTGCCACCCAGACGCCCGGCAACGTGCCGCTGTCGGAACTGATCGCCATGCTGTCGGCGCGGCTCGCCGCCAGCGGGGTGCCGGCCGGCGACCGCGAGCCGGCGGCCCTCGGCTATGTCCGCGGGCTGGTCGACCTCAAGGCCCACGAACTCGCCTTCCACGACGGCTTCGCGATGCTGACCATCGCCTTCGGGGTCGGGCTGGTGACGACGCTGGTGCTGATGCGGAACCGGATCAACCGCAGCTGAGCGCGAAGTAGTGGCGTCCCCGACAGGATTCGAACCTGTGACCCCCAGATTAGGAATCTGGT
>CAYNFA010000259.1:0-6021 GCA_964396345.1 uncultured Thalassobaculum sp. | reverse complement strand
GCGCGTTGGGCTCCTCCGAGCCGAGGCCGAGGATGCCGCGCGGCCGATGGTACTTGAAGCTGCGGCCGACCAGATGGACGTCGTTGGCCAGCAGCGCCGAGGCCAGCGTGTCGCCCGCGAAGCCCTGCAGGCGGCGGCCGTCGAAGCGGAACACCAGCGGCCGGCGCCGGTCGATGCGGCCGCCGTCGGTGAGGCGGTTGGTCTGTGGGCTCATGGCGCGGCCTCCGGGAGAGCGGCCGTCGCGGCTTGGGTCCCGGCTTCGCCGCGCCACCGATGGCGGCCGGGCCCGGGATGACGACAGGGGAGGGGGAGGCCGGTCCGGGGGGGCGCACCCCTCTCTCCGTCACCCCGGGCGAGCGGAGCGAGACCCGGGACCCACCCGCTGCCCCGAACTGCGGGAGCGCGCGCCATCACGGCCGGTCCGCCGCCGGCCGCGTCTCGCCCGGTTTGTAGACCGCCAGGATGGCGTGGCTGTTGGTGTCGCGCACCACGTTGAACCAGCGCCGGCAGCCGGCGGCGTGCATCCAGCGCTCGGCGAACGGGCCCTTCGGGTTGTCGCGGAAGTACAGGTACTCGGCCCACTCGGCGTCGGTCGTCGCCCCGGGGTCGGCCGGGCGGGCGATGTGGGCCTGGTTGCCGTAGGCGAACTCGGCGTCGTCGCGCGGGCCGCACCAGGGGCAGGGGATCAGCAGCATCTCGTCGCCCTCTCAGTGCGCCACGCCGGCGGCGCCATGCTCGTCGATCAGGTAGCCGCCCTGGAACCGCTCGAGGCCGAACGGCGCGGCGATCGCGTTCGGCTTGCCGTGCGCGAGCAGGTCGGCGAACACGTGGCCTGACCCAGGCGTCGCCTTGAAGCCGCCGGTGCCCCAGCCGCAGTTGAAGTACAGCCCCTCGACCGGCGTGCGCGACAGGATCGGCGAGGCGTCCGGGCAGGTGTCGACGATGCCGCCCCAGGTCCGCAGCACCCGCAGCCGCGAAACGATCGGGTACAACTCGCAGGCGGCTGCCAGCTGGTGCTCGATGATGTTCATCGAGCCGCGCTGGGCGTAGGAGTTGTAGCTGTCGGTGCCGGCACCCAGCACGAGTTCGCCCTTGTCGGACTGGCTGACGTACATGTGCACGGCGTTCGACATCACGACGGTGTCGATCACCGGCTTGATCGGCTCCGACACCAGCGCCTGCAGGGGGCGCGCCTGGATCGGCAGCTTGAATCCGGCGAGCGCCGCCAGCACCCCGGAATGCCCGGCGGCGACGCAGCCGACCCGCCGCGAGCGGATGGTGCCGCGGGTGGTCTCCACGCCCTCGACCGCGCCGGCGGCGTCCTTCAGGAAACCGGTGACCTCGCAGTTCTGGATGATGTCGACGCCGAGGTCGTCGGCAGCGCGGGCGTAGCCCCAGGCAACCGCGTCGTGGCGGGCGGTGCCGCCGCGGCGCTGGATGAATCCGCCCATCACCGGCCAGCGGATGCCGGGGTCGGTGTTGATGATCGGCACCAGCTTCTTGACGTCGGAGGTCGACAGCACCTCGGTGTCGATGCCGTTCAGGCGGATCGCCTCGACCCGGCGGCGCATCTCCTTCAGCTCGTGCTCGGAGTGGGCCAGCGTGATGACGCCGCGCTGGCTGAACATCAGGTTGAAGTTCAGCTACTGGCTGAGGCCCTCCCAGAGCTTGAGGGCGTGCTCGTAGATTGCTGCCGACTCGTCCCAGAGATAGTTGGAGCGGATGATCGTGGTGTTGCGGCCGGTGTTGCCGCCGCCGATCCAGCCCTTCTCCAGCACCGCGATCTTGCGCATGCCGTGGACAGACGCGAGATAGTAGGCAGTCGCCAGTCCGTGTCCGCCGCCGCCGACCACGATGGCCTCATAGGACGGCTTCGGCTCGGGACTGCGCCAGGCCGCCTGCCAGTTCTCGTGGTAGCTGAGCGCGTTGCGCGCCAGCGCGAAGATCGAATAACGCGGCTTGCCCGTAGGGCCGCGCCGACGTCCTGCCTGGGCCATGCGGCCAGCTCCCCGGAACGCGTGTCGATACCGTGGAGCGCACCCTAGCGCCGACGGCGCTCGCCGTTTTCCCGGGGACGACGGAACGGCGTCGGTTTCAGGGCGTGGCCTCGCCGAGCGTCAGCCGGTGACGGTGCGGGGAACCGTCCAGGGGCAGGGGAAACGGTTGGCCGGGATGCGTTGCAGCCGGGCCGGATCAAGCCCATCCCGGCGCAGCATGTCCTCCAGTCCCGGCGGCGCCGACTCGATCGCGGCCTCGGCCACCGACAGCGCGTAGGGTGTCGCGGGATCCTTGCCGGGCCGGACCGCAATGGTGATCACGAAATGGCCGAAGTAGCCGATCTCGCCGGCGTTGAGCGCCACCGGCTCGACGCCGGGCGCCGGCTTGGCGCCGTACAAAAGGCAGGCGCGCTGCCCGGTGCGGGGCTTGTAGCGTTCGAACCCGGCCGTCGAGCCGAAGCTGTGCACGAGGTACCAGCCGGGATCGACGGCGCGCTGGTCGAAGAAAATCTTGTTGTAGTCGTCCATCCAGGCCGTCTGCCGGAAGGCGTTGTCGGTGTAGACGGTGTTCAGGGTGGTGCCGTCGATGCCTCGCGGGGTCAGGACGGCGCTGCGGACCGGGGTGACCGCGGTGCCGCTCTCCGGCCGGAACTCGGTGATGGTGGCCAGCGCCAGCGCCAGCCGCTTGCCGACCTTCTCGGGACTGATGTTGCCGACCGCGGAGGTGTCGACCCGCACTTCCATGGTCGAGGCCAGCACGCTCTTGCCCGCTTGCGGAAAGACCGGCGCGGGCGCCGTCGCGACGCTGTCGAGCGGGCCCGACCGCTCGGCGGCGGTGACGCAGCCGGACAGCGCAAGACAGGCCAGTCCGATGATCAAGAGGCGCATCGCGGGAGTGCTCCGTCGTCGGTTCCCACCCGAGCGTTACCCGATCGCCGCCCGCAAATCCAGCGGAAGCCGACTTTCCCGGGCGCCACGCGGTCCGCGGGCCGGCGCCGCCGCCCGCAATCCGGCGACCCGCCGCTGTTCCCCCGGTTGCCCCCCGCGCCCGTTTCCTCTAGGAGAGGGCGCCCGTCCCGCGCCCCGAAGAAGAGGCATCCAAGCCCGTGTCCGACACGCTGACCGACCTCGGCCGTCGCGCCCTGCTGCCCGCGGGTTTGCGCGATCTCCTGGCGCCGAACGCCGGCAACGAGGCGAGGTTGGTCGAACTGCTGGTGGCGTGCACCGCCGCGCACGGCTACGAGCGCGTCAAGCCGCCGCTCATCGAGTTCGAGAGCAGCCTGCTCGAAGGCCCGGGGGCGGCGTTGTCGTCGCGGGTGTTCCGGCTGATGGATCCGATGTCGCAGCGCATGATGGGGGTGCGCGCCGACATGACGGTGCAGGTCGCCCGTATCGCGTCCACCCGGCTGAAGAACGCGCCCCGTCCACTTCGGCTGTGCTACGCCGGCGAGGTGCTGCACACCGTCGCCGACCAGATGAACCCCGAGCGCGAGAAGCTGCAGGTCGGCGCCGAGCTGATCGGCAGCGCCACCGCCGAGGCCGACGCCGAGATCATCCTGGTCGGGATCGAGGCGCTTCGCGCCGCCGGCGTGAAGGGGCTGTCGCTCGACCTGATGGTGCCGCCGCTGGTGTCGGCGGTGCTGGCTGATCTCGATTTGCCGGCCGTCGATCTCGCCCGGTTGCGTGCCGCCATCGACCGCAAGGACATCGCCGCCGTCGAGGCGCTGGGCGCCGGCGTCGCGCCGGTGCTGACCCGCCTGCTGGCGGCGACCGGCCCGAAAGGCAGCGCGCTCGCCGCGCTGTCGGGCATCGACCTGCCGGAGGAGGCGCGCGCGGCGCTCGAGCGGCTGACCCACGTCGTGGACCTGGTGGCGGCCGCGCAGCCCGACTTGGCGATCACGCTCGACCCGGTCGAGAACCGTGGCTTCGAATACCACACCGGTATCGCCTTCAGCCTGTTCGCCCGCGGTGTGCGCGGCGAGGTCGGGCGCGGCGGCCGCTATCGCCCGAACGGCGATCCGACCGAGACGGCAACCGGCTTCACGCTGTATTTGGAGAAGGTGCTGCAGGCGCTGCCGGCGCCGGCAGCGCGCGCGGCGGTGTTCGTGCCGCACGGCACAGCGCGAGAGGCCGCGGCGGCGCTGCGGTCGGCGGGTCGCGTCACGGTGCAGGGCCTGGAGCCGGTTGACGACGTCGTGGCCGAGGCGCGGCGCCTGCGCTGCGCGTGGGTCTGGCGGAATGGAACAGTTGTCGCCCTCGACGCGTCCAAGGATGCCGGGGCATCGGAGGAAAAGGCATGAGCAACGTCGCCGTGATCGGCGCCCAGTGGGGCGACGAGGGCAAGGGCAAGATCGTCGATTGGCTGTCGGAGCGCGCCGACGTGGTGGTCCGCTTCCAGGGCGGCCACAACGCCGGCCACACCCTGGTCATCGGCGACCAGACCTACAAGCTCAGCCTGCTGCCCTCGGGCGTGGTGCGACCCGGCAAGCTATCGGTCATCGGCAGCGGCGTGGTGGTCGACCCCTGGGCGTTCCTTGACGAGCTCGAACGGGTGCGCGCCCAGGGCGTCAACCTGAAGCCGGGCGACCTGCTGATCGCCGAGACCGCGGTGCTGATCCTGCCGGTGCACCGTCGGCTCGACCAGGCGCGCGAGGCGGCACGCGGCGACGGCAAGATCGGCACCACCGGGCGCGGCATCGGACCGGCCTACGAGGACAAGGTCGGGCGCCGGGCGGTGCGGGTGGCCGATCTCGGTGAGCCGGAAACGCTGAGGGCCAAGGTTGAGTACCTCGCCGAGCACCACAACGCCTACCTGCGCGGTCTCGGCGAGGCGGAGATCGACCCCGCCGAGCTGCTGGCGGCGCTGACCGAGGTCGCGCCGAAGATCCTGCCGTTCGCCGGCCGGGTCTGGGAGCGCCTGGAAGCCGCCCGCGTCGCCAACAAGCGGATCCTGTTCGAAGGCGCCCAGGCGGTCATGCTGGATGTCGACTACGGGACCTATCCCTACGTGACTTCGTCGAACACGGTGGCGGGGCAGGCTGCCACCGGTTCGGGGATGGGGCCGACCAGCATCGGCTACGTGCTCGGCATCACCAAGGCCTACACCACCCGGGTCGGGTCCGGACCGTTCCCGACCGAGCTGACCGACGATACCGGCCGGACGCTCGGCGAGCGCGGGCATGAGTTCGGCACGGTCACCGGCCGTCGTCGGCGCTGCGGATGGTTCGATGCGGTGATGGTTCGACAGGCGATCAAGACCGGCGGCATCAACGGCATCGCCCTGACCAAGCTCGATGTCCTGGACGGCTTCGAGACGCTGCAGGTGTGCACCGGGTACCGTCTCGACGGCGCGGCGCTGGATCACCTGCCGGCCGGCCAGGCGGCGCAGGCCCGCGTCGAGCCGGTTTACGAAACCATGGAGGGCTGGACGGACAGCACGCGCGGCGCGCGGTCCTGGGCCCAACTGCCGGCGAGCGCCATCAAGTACATCCGCCGCATCGAGGAGTTGATCGAGGCACCGGTGGCGCTGCTGTCGACCAGTCCCGAGCGGGACGACACGATCCTGGTGCGCGACCCGTTCACAGCGGGCGTCTGATCCCTGGTCCCGGCCCAACGGGGTCGTCGCCGCGACCAGGGATCGAGTCGGTGCCGTCAGCCCTGCTTGACGGTGGTCTCCAGCTTCTGCAGCGCCTTTTCGGTTTGGTCGGCGCTGCAGCCGCTGCTGTCGGCGACACGGCCGCTGACCACCCGTCGCTTCATCGAACTGGCGAGGATGTCGCGGATGTCGGCGTCGCTCTTGCCGTCGGCCTTCATGCGCTCGTGCATGGTCTTGGCGAGGGCGTCGGTCTCGCACTTGGCGTCGGCCGCGGCGCCAGGCTGGACGGCGAGGACGGAGACGGCAAACGCGGCGGCGGCGAGGCTGGGCAGGTATCGCATGGTCGGCGTCCTTGGCTGGAGAATCGGCCGCCGGGTGACCGGCGGCGCGGTGATTGCTCCGGCGTCGCACGGTTTCCCGGGTCCGGCG
>CAYNFA010000258.1:0-6031 GCA_964396345.1 uncultured Thalassobaculum sp. | reverse complement strand
CGCGATCGCTTCTATTCCGACGGCGAGCGAGGCCAGTTGATCGACGAGGTCGGGCAATTGAAGCCGTGGGGTGGCACCGCTCTGGCGCGCTCCATCGAACGCGCGGGCAACATCGTCTCGGGGGATGCCGAGTCGGTCATCGTGGTGGTCAGCGACGGCGAGGAAACCTGCCGCGGCGATCCCTGCGCCGCCGCCCGCGCGCTTAAGGCCGCCAAGCCCATGGCGATCATCAACGTCATCGACATATCCGGCGACGGCACGGGCAGGCAGGTCATCCAGTGCGTCGCCCAGGCGACCGGCGGGCAGGTCCTGACGCCGCAGTCGCCGATGGATTTCGGCCGCACCCTGCAGCAGGCGACCCGGCAGCCCGACATGCGCGCCTGCAGGGAGTAGGGATGCGCCTCGGAGCGGAACTGACCCGCGAGCCCACCAGCCGGTATGCGCCGATCGGCGTACACGGCCGACCGGTGTCCGACGCCTTCGTGACCCTGAAGGCGGCGCTTCTGCGACGCTTTGGCCCCGCCCACGCCGCCTGCCTCGCCCGGCCGGACCGCGACCCGCGCGACGAGAGCATCGCCTGGATATCCGACGTGCCGGGCGAGGCCCGTCGGTGGACCGACATGGAGCCTGGCGAGCAGGTCGGGCGGGCGCTCGACCTCGAGATGTACCGCACCGACCTGCGCGCCTACGCCGAGGCCCTGCGCGCGCAGTCGGGAGGGACCGCGACCGAGGATACCGCGGCGCGCAGCCTGGCCGCCCTGCTGGAACAGGCGATCATCGTCCCCGACGAGTCGCATGTGCATTTCGTCGGCAACCAGCCGGTGCTGAGCTTCTGGGGCTTCCGGCACGCCGACGGGCGCGGCGTCAACGGCCTGGCGCTGACGCCGCCCGGAGCGCCACCGACCGCGCCGGCGGCGGCGGTGCCGGTTGCGGACGCCGCGCCGCCGGAGCGCCGGTCCTGGTGGCGCTGGCTGCTCTGGCTGCTGCCGCTGCTCCTGCTTCTCGCGCTCCTGCTGCTGTGGTCGCTGTGGGGCCAGGGGTGCAGCCCGACGCCGCCCGGCATGCCGCTGCCGCCGGACGCCGATCGCGTCGAGGCGCCCGGCGCCGCGCCGCCGGACGGCCGGGATGCCCTGCCGGTCGTGCCGGTGCCGGGTGGAGCGTCGGCGGTCTTGGCTCCCGGCGCCGGGACGGGAGATGGCGGGTTGCTCGCCGACGGGATTGCGGTGCCCCCGCCCGTCCAACCGGATGCCCCGGCAGCCGAACCGTCGGCGACTCAGCCGCCCGCCCCAGAGCCGCCCGCCCCAGAGCCGCCTGCAACCGAGCCGCCTGCAACCGAGCCGCCTGCAACCGAGCCGCCTGCAGCCGAGCCGCAACCGGCGGAGCCTCCGCCGCCGATCCCCGATCCGGCCATCCCGCCACCGTCGGCCGACGTCCCGGCCGGGCCGCCGCTGGAGATCCCGTCCGAGGCCGCCCGCACCGGCGACGTCGGCTTCCTCGATGGGCAATGGCGCTCGCGCCGGGGCCTGGTCGACACCGTCACCGGCGAGCCGCTCGAGCAGCTGTACCGCTTCGGCCCGGACGGGACCGGCGAGACCATCGTGCGGCGCAGCGACGGCGTCGAGTGCCGGGCCCCGGCGCGCGGCCGGTTCGTCGACGGCCAACTGGTCCTGGAGGAGGATGGCAGCCTGACCTGTCCGGACGGCCGCACCTACGACCCCTCCGTCACCGAGTGCACCCGCACGGCCAGCGGCATCACCGCCTGCCGGGGGGTCAACCCCGACGGCTCCGGCTACCGGGTGGGGCTCGACAAGATGCCGTAGCCGTCGCCGCGCTGGCCGCCCGCCTCGCCATCGGGTATCCATGGGGTGAGGCTCCGCCCGAAGCAACAACCGCTGGTCTGCCATGCCTCTCGCCGATCTCAGCACCTTCCACGACGTCGTGCCGATCATCCCCGACAGCGGGCTGCAGTTCCTCGACTTCGGCGTCACGGTGGCGCGCGACCAGCCGATGCCCGAGCGCTGGGGCTTCTTCGCCGAAACCGCCTGGCCGCTGACCGGCTCGGAGCTGCCGGTGCTGGTCAACCGGGAGGTGGCCGGCGCTGCCACCGGCACCGGGCGGGTGACCTGCGAGGTCGAACTGCGCGACATCGAGGCGCTGTTCGGCGAGCAGTGGATGCCGCTGCCGCTGTTCCGGCGCGACCTGTCCGGCAGCTTCTTCCGCGGCCCGACCAATTGGGCGCGGGTCTACCTGCACCGCCTCGCCGCGCCCGCCGATGGCGGCCATACCCACCGGATCGTGGTGGCGCTGGACACCCGGCTGGTGCCGTTCATCGAGAGCGAGGCCTACGTCGCGCCATCGGCCGACGACGCCCGCAACGGCCGGCCGTTCATGCTGCCGGCCTGGCGCGACCCGATCGACTGGTACCTGCAGGAGCCGTGGGTCCGCGACTGGTGCGTCGAGGCGGCGAAGGACCTGCTGGAGCGCCAGGAGCGCGCCGCCGCCCGCGGCCGGCCGGTGGCGGCGCCGACGCTCGAAGCCGTGCAGACCTGGATGGTCGAGGAGGGCAAGCCGATGCTGCACCTCGCCGCCTACCGCGCCTATCTCGACTGGCTGCAGAGCGCCGGCGTGCTGCCCTCGATCGTCGTCGTCGACCGGGCGACCGAAGGTCTGGCCGCACCGATCGACGTCGACCTGGTCCTCGACCTCGGCAACTCGCGCACCTGCGGCCTGCTGGTCGAGGTCGATCCCGGCGACCTCGGCGCCGACATCACCAAGGCGGTCAGCCTCGCCTTGCGCGACCTGTCCCGGCCCTACAACGTCTACGGCGAGCCGTTCTCCAGCCGCATCGAGTTCAGCCGCGCCAGCCTGGGGCGGGACCACCTGTCGCTGCGCTCGGGCCTGGCCGACCGGTTCTCGTGGCCGAGCATCGTGCGGGTCGGGCCGGAGGCCGCGCGGCTCGCCGGCCTGCGGCGCGGCAGCGAGGGGGCGTCGGGCCTGTCGAGCCCGAAGCGTTACCTGTGGGACGAGGATCCGCGCCGCGACAGCTGGCGCTTCAACAGCCCGTTCATCCAGGGCGAACAGACCGACATCGCCACCGGAGTGGCGTTCACAACGCTGGTCAACGATCTCGGCGAGGCGCTGCACCGTGTTCCGACCGGGCCGGGGGTGCCGATCGAGCAGAGCCTGCCGTCGGTGCGGGCGCTGTACGCCCGCCGCAACCTGATGTCGTTCACGCTCGCCGAGATCATCCTGCAGGCCCTCTGCATGATGAACTCGCCGGCGCACCGGGTTCGCCGTCCGGCGAGCGAGCGCCTGCCGCGCCGGCTGCGCCGGCTGATCATGACGATGCCGACGGCGATGCCGCTGGCCGAGCGGCAGATCCTGGAGCAGCAGGCCGCCGCGGCGTGCGAGCTCGCCTACATGGCGCTTGGGCTCGCCGAGCTGCGGGCCGGGCCGGACGGCGCGCCGGCGGTCCATTACGCCCCCGACGTCCGGCGCGTCCCCGGCGAGCCGACCCGCGGCCCCGAGGTCCGGTTGAAATGGGACGAGGCGAGCGCCACCCAGGCGATCTACCTCTACACCCAGATCGCCACGACCTATTCGGGCGACGCCACGGCGTTCTTCGAGGCGGTGCGCCACCCCGTCAACCGTGGCGACCCGGCGATGGCGCGGTCGCTGCGGATCGCCACCCTCGACGTCGGCGGCGGCACCACCGACCTGGTGATCACCCGTCTCGACGTCGACGGCCGCGGCGCCAACGTGACGATCTCGCCGACCCAGGAGTTCCGGGAGGGCTTCAACCTGGCCGGCGACGACGCCGTCTACCGGGTGGTCCGCGAGCACGTGCTCGGGCCGATCCGCAAGGCCCTGGCCAACGGCCCGCTCGGCTCCGAGCGCGCCGAGGCGCTGCTCTCCAGGCTGTTCGGCGGCGACCGCGGCGACATGAAGGTGATCGAGCAGCTGCGCCGCCAGCAATTCGCCGCCCAGGTCGCCACACCGATCGCGCTCGCTTTGCTGGCCGCCTACGAGGCGTCCGACCTGAACGACCCGCCGCCGGTGGAGCGGCGCACGATCGCCTCGTTCTTCGAGGCCGACGACGGCGATGGTTTGCCG
Source organism: uncultured Thalassobaculum sp. (assembly GCA_964396345.1). Taxonomy (GTDB): domain Bacteria; phylum Pseudomonadota; class Alphaproteobacteria; order Thalassobaculales; family Thalassobaculaceae; genus Thalassobaculum_A. The sequence continues at coordinate 1,918 of CAYNFA010000258.1, read as the reverse complement.
GAGGCCCCGATCGATCACGTCAACGCCGAGGTTCGCAAGGCCGGAGCCGCCGATTTCGACCTGCGCCGGATCGAGCTGCCGGTGGACGTCGCCGAGATCGACCGCACCATCCGCTCGGTCTTCCTGGAGATGCTGCAGACCCTGGGTGAGATGGTCTGGCGGTTCCGGTGCGACCTGATGCTGCTGTCAGGCCGGCCGTCGCGCCTGCCGGCGGTGGCGGCCATCCTGCGTGAATCGGCGTGCCTGCCGCCGACCCGCATCGTGCCGCTGCACAGCTTCCGGGTCGGTCCCTGGTACCCGTTCCGCGACGCCCGCGCCACCATCGCCGACCCCAAGACCACGGCCGCGGTCGGTGCCATGATCTGCCTGCTGTCGGAGGGTCATCTCTCCAACTTCAACTTCCGCTCCGACCTTCTGAAGCCGGCGTCGACGGCGCGGTTCTTCGGCAAGCTCGACCGCAACAACCGGCTGCTGAAGGCCGACGAGTTCTTCGCCGACATGCAGCTCGAGGATCCCGACTGGCCGCTGCCGGACACCGGCTTCGAGTTTCGGGGGCCGATGCCGCTCGGCTTCCGCCAGATGTCGGTCGACTGGTGGCCGGCGACCCGGCTGTACAGCCTGGCCTACGCCGAGGGCGCCGACGTCGGGGCGCTGCAGCAGCGCACCCCGCTGAAGGTGCAGCTGCGACGAGTCCAGGATCGGCGCGGCGGTACTATCGGCAGCCGGCCGGTGGACCAGTTCGCGTTCCAGAAAATCGAGGACCGTGACGGGCGCGGCGTCGATCGCGGGCAGTTGCGCCTGCGCCTGCAGACCATCGACAATCACGCGGGCTATTGGCTCGATACCGGGGTTCTGCTCGACCAATGACGAACCGGCGGCGCAACAGCGGATCGGCACGATGAGCGAGACCTTGCGGCAGGCAACCACCAAGCTCGGGCGCGCCGCCCTTGAGGCCCGCTCCTGGGTGCAGGACGTGGCGGCGACGGCGCCGAGCGTGGCGAACGAGGCGCACTCGCTGGTCACCGCCGCCCGCCGGGCCGCCAACCTCGGCCGCAAGCTCGGCGGCGCGGCCGGCCGGCGGCCCTGCGTCGGGGTGTTCGGGCCGAGCCAGGCCGGCAAGTCTTACCTCGTCTCGGCGCTGGCGCGCCGCCCCGGCGGCTCGCTGACCTGCGATTTCGCCGGCGTCCATAAGGATTTCCTGCGCGAGGTCAACCCGCCGGGCGACCGCGAGTCGACCGGCCTCGTCACCCGCTTCACGACCAGCAGCAGCAGCGGCGACACGGACTTCCCGGTCGAGCTGCGGCTGCTCAGCGAGACCGACCTCGTCAAGGTGCTGGCGAACGCCTACCTCTCCGACTTCGACCCCAACAATCTGAAGATCACCCCGCCGAGCGAGGAGGCCGTGCGCGCCGTCGTCGCCGCCGCCGAGAGCGCGGCCGCGGCGACCGCCGCCGCGGCCCATCTCGACGAGATCGTGCTGTTCGACATCGGCGAATACTTCGAGCGCTATTTCTCGGCGCGGATCGAGACGCTGCGGCGTACCGGCTACTGGGACGCGCTGATCCGGCTCGCCGGCCGGCTGCCGCTGGCCAGGCGGGCGCGGCTCTACGCCCCGCTGTGGGGCGGCATCGCCGAGCTGACCGACCTGTTCCTGCTGCTGGCGGGCGGGCTGGAGCGACTGGGGCACGCCGCCGACGCGCGGGCGGCGCTCGACGCCCTGGTGCCGCGCGACGCCAGCATCATCGACGTCGCGACGCTGGAGCGGTTGTCGCGACCCGAGGACGACGCCGACCTGATCAGGGTCCGGCCGGTGCCGACCGGCGGCGCCCCCGTCGCCGCGCCGATCGAGCTGCCGCGGGCGCTGCTGGCATCCCTCGTCGCCGAGATCAGGATCCCGATCGCCGACACGCCGTGGCCG
>CAYNFA010000257.1:0-6037 GCA_964396345.1 uncultured Thalassobaculum sp. | reverse complement strand
TGCTGGCGTGCCAGAATCTCGGTCGGGGCCATCAGCGCTGCCTGGGCTCCGCACTCGACCGCGTTCAGCATGGCGATCAACGCCACCAGGGTCTTGCCACTGCCGACGTCGCCTTGCAGCAGGCGCAGCATCCGTGTCTCGGCCGCCATGTCGCCTTCGATTTCGGCCAGGGCCGCGCGCTGTGCGCCGGTCAGCGCAAACGGCAAGGCCGTGATCACCGTATCGCGCAGCCGTCCGTCGCCGCGCAGCGACCGGCCCTTTTGGCGTTTCATGCGGGCCCGGACCAGGGCCAGGGCCAACTGGTTCGACAGCAGTTCGTCGTAGGCCAGGCGTGAGCGTGCTGGTGAACCGGGATCCAGATCTTCGGCCTCCGATGGCGCGTGGGCCCGCCGCACCGCCTCATTCCAGGCTGGCCATGCGCGTTGCGCGACCAGCGACGGGCTCGCCCACTCGGGCAGGTCCGGCAGGCGTTCCAGGGCGCTCTCGATGGCCCGGCGCAAGGCGCGCATGGGCAGCCCCTCGGTGCTCGGGTAGCTTGGCTCCACGATCCGGATGGCCGCTGCCTCTGCCTCCGGGACGACGTGCTCGGGATGCGCCATCTGCGCCCGGTTCTGGAACCGCTCGACCCTGCCGCTGACCACCCTGATGGTGCCGACCGGCAGCAGCTTTTCCAGCCAGTCGCCCTGGGCGTGGAAATACACCAGATCGATTTCGTCGTTGCCGTCGCCGCAGACCACCCGGTAGGGCCCGCGCCGGCCGGGGCTGGGCTGGTGGCGCAGCACCGTCAGGGTCAGTGTGGCCACCCTCCCGTCGGGAGCCTCGGCGATCGGTGGGCACGGGCGGCGGTCGATCACCCCAGCAGGCAGGTGCCAGAGCAGGTCGACGATCTGCGGCCCGGCGGCCTTCTCGATGAGTTTGGCGTAACGGGGGCCGACGCCCTTGATGCGTTCGACCTCGGCGAACAGCGGAAACAGGAGTTCGGGGCGCACGGTCGTTCAGGTCCGGGGCGGGTGGCGGGACTTCGGCAAAGACCGCGGCGGGCACTGGCCGCGCGTCGACTCAGGCTTTATATCGTAAGGCTATCCCGAATCAGAGGAAGGTTGCCGTCATGACCGGGGTCGACGACGCTCGGCGCAAGCGCCTCTATTACCGCAGCTCCTACACCGGCACCAAGGAGACCGACGTGCTGCTCGGCGCGTTCGCCTCCCGCCATCTGGCCGAACTGGACGACGGCCAGCTCGACGACTACGAGAAGCTGCTCGAAATCGACGACCCGCGTCTCTACAAGTGGATCACCGCCCAGGAAGTGGCGCCTCCGGAATACGACACACCGGTGCTGCGTCTTATCCAGGCTTTCGAACTGACCGATTGACCCTTCACCCTGCGACCCGCATGAGCATCGATCTGACGTCGTTTCCGGCGGCCGTCGGCCGGGTGACCCTGGCATCGGCTCCGGAGGGTCTCGACGCGTTCGCGATCGCCGGCCTGGCGCGCGATCGCGGGCGTGTTCTCCACGTGGCCCGCGATGACGCGCGGCTGGCGGTACTGGCGCGCGTCATCGCGTTTGTCGATCCGTCGCTGCCGATCCTGAGCGTTCCCGCCTGGGACTGCCTGCCCTACGATCGGGTCTCGCCGAACGTCGAGATCATCAGCCGTCGGGTGGAGGCCCTGGCTGAACTCGCCGCGTCGGCGCCGGACCGAGGACCCCTGGTGGTACTGACCACCGTGAACGCCGTCCTGCAGCGCTTGCCGCCGCGGCGGTTCTTCGACGGCGCTTCGCTCACGCTCGCCGTTGGCGAGCAGATCCCACTCGGGCGCCTGCTCGCCATGTTCACGCGCAGCGGCTATGGCCGGACCGACACGGTCCGGGAGCCCGGTGAGTACGCGGTTCGGGGCGGCATCGTCGACGTGTTCCCGACCGGAATGGACGAGCCCGCCCGCCTGGACTTTTTCGGCGACGAACTCGAGGCGATCCGCCGGTTCGACGCCATGAGCCAGCGGACCACCGGGTCGCTCGACCGGGTGGTGTTCAGGCCGGTTGGCGAGACTCTGCTCGACGACGAGTCGATCCAGCGGTTCCGATCGGGCTACCGGGCGCTGTTCGGCGCGGAGGTGGCAACCGACCCGGTTTACGACTCGGTATCGGCCGGCCAGCGTCACGGCGGTATGGAACACTGGTTGCCGTTGTTTCACGACCGGATGGAGACCCTGCTCGATTATGTCGGCGAGGCGGCCGTCACCCTTGATCATCAGGTCGACGAGTCAGCGGAGGCAAGGTTCGATCAGATCGCCGAGTACTACGACGCCCGGCGCCATATGATGCGCTCCGGGGGAGCGGAGGCCGGAGGAGTTTACCGGCCGTTGCCAGTCGATGCCCTCTACCTGACGGCTCAGGAATGGAACGGCCTGCTGGCGGATCGGCCGGTCGGCGCCATGACGCCGTTCGCGGCTCCGCCGGGCGACGCGGTTCTCGATCTGGCGGCCACCGGCGGGCTGGATTTTGCCGAGGCGCGGAGCCGTGGCGGCTCGGCGGTGTACGACGCCGCCCGCGACGCGATTACCACCGAGCTCGCCGCCAGCCGGCGGGTGGTGATCGCCGGCTACACCGAGGGGTCCCGCGACCGGCTTGCCAGCCTGCTGCGCGATCACGGGCTGGGATCCATCGAGGTGGTGGAGACGTGGGCCGAGCTGCAGGCGCTTCCAGCCGGCACGGCGGCTGCGGCGGTGCTGCCGCTGGAGCGTGGCTGGCGGCGCGGCAACCTCGTGCTGGTCGCCGAGCCCGACATCGTCGGTGAGCGGATGGCGCGGCCGACGAAGCGTCGGCGGCGGCGCGGCGAGGAGTTCCTGCAGGAGGTTGCGGCCCTGGAGGCCGGTGACTTCGTGGTCCACGCCGAGCACGGCATCGGCCAGTATATCGGGTTGGAGACCCTTGAGATCGGCGGCGCTCCGCACGACTGCCTGCGGCTGGTGTACACTGGCGGCGACAAGCTGTTCGTGCCGGTCGAGAACATCGACGTCCTGTCGCGCTACGGTTCGCAGGACAGCAACGCCCAACTCGACCGGCTCGGCGGCGCCGCTTGGCAGGCCCGCAAGGCCCGGGTCAAAAAGCGGCTCCGCGACATGGCCGAGGGCCTGATCGCGATCGCCGCCGAACGCGAGCTGAGGCGCACCGAGCCGTTGCATGTCCCTGCCGGAGTCTACGACGAGTTCTGCGCACGATTCCCCTCCACCGAGACCGAGGATCAGCTTCGCGCCATCGACGAAGTGCTGGGCGACCTCGCCTCGGGCCGGCCTATGGACCGCCTGGTGTGCGGCGACGTCGGGTTCGGCAAGACCGAGGTGGCGCTCCGGGCGGCGCTCATCGCGGTCATGCAGGGCTATCAGGTCGCGGTGGTGGTGCCGACGACGCTGCTGTGTCGTCAGCACTTCCGCAGTTTCCGGGACCGTTTCCAGGGATTGCCGATCCGGATCGAGCAGCTTTCGCGGTTGGTGACGGGCAAGGACGCGAGCGAGATCAAAAAGGGCATCGCGTCGGGCGACGTGAACCTTGTGGTCGGCACCCATGCCCTGCTGTCGAAGCAGATCGGTTTCGACAACCTCGGGTTGCTGATCGTCGACGAGGAGCAGCATTTCGGGGTCGCGCAGAAGGAGCGCCTCAAGGACCTTCGCAAAGAGGTCCACGTCCTGACCATGACGGCGACGCCGATTCCCCGCACCCTGCAGATGGCGCTCTCGGGAGTGCGCGAGTTGAGCTTGATCGCAACTCCGCCGGTCGATCGCCTGGCGGTGCGAACCTTCGTGATGCCCTACGACGGGGTAATCGTTCGCGAGGCGATCCTCCGTGAACGCTACCGGGGCGGCAAGACCTTCTATGTCTGCCCGCGGGTCGAGGATCTGGCCCGGGTGCACGACCGTTTGACGGAGCTGGTCCCGGAGGTGCGAGTCGGCACCGCTCACGGCCGGATGACGCCGACCGAGTTGGAGGACGTCATGACGGCGTTCACCGACGGTGGATTCGATGTCCTGCTCTCGACCAACATCGTGGAGTCGGGCCTCGACATCCCGAGCGCGAACACGATCGTGATCCATCGCGCCGACATGTTCGGACTTGCCCAGCTTTACCAGTTGCGGGGCCGGGTCGGGCGGTCAAAGACCCGGGCCTATGGATACCTCACGACGCATCCCAGCAAGGTTCTGAACCCCACCGCCAAGCGCCGGCTCGAGGTCATGCAGACCCTCGACAATCTTGGTGCCGGTTTCTCGCTGGCCAGCCACGACATGGATATCCGAGGGGCCGGCAATCTGCTGGGCGAGGAGCAGTCCGGCCACGTCAAGGAAGTCGGCATCGAACTGTACCAGGAACTGCTGCGGGAGGCTGTCGAGGCCGCCAAGTCGGGCGAGGGAATCGAGGTCGAGGAGGCGGGTTGGATACCACAGATCGCGGTTGGAATGCCGGTCATGATACCGGAGGCTTATGTTCCAGACCTGTCAATCAGGATGAGCTTGTATCGGCGCATCGCCACGCTCGCCGACGAGGGCGAGATCGACGCCTTCGCGGCCGAGTTGATCGACCGCTTCGGCTCGATGCCGCAGGAGGTCGAGAATCTTCTGAAGATCGTCGCCATCAAGCGGCTGTGCCGGGTCGCCGGGGTAGAGAAGGTCGACGCGGGTCCGAAGGGCGCGATCCTGGCGTTCCGCAACAACGACTTCCGCAACCCGGCCGGGTTGGTGTCGTTCATGCAGAAGCAGGCGGGCACGGTTCAGCTGCGCCCCGACCACAAGCTGGTGTACCGGCGTGCCTGGGCGCAGCCCGAACAGCGTGTGATCGGGTTGACCCGGTTGATGCAGGAACTCGTGGCGATCGCGGCCTGAGCACCGGTCTGGAAACAGCACCGGTCTGGAAACAGCACCGGTCTGGAAACGCTCGCCAGCGTGAGGCGCCGGCGAGGCCGCGTCTACGCGTGGTTGGCGGCCGACGGCCGACCGGCCGCCTCGTTGCGCACCAGTTCGAACAATGGGAAGAAAGCCTCCGGTTCTTGGGCGCCGGCCAGCGCGTAGTGCCGGTCGAAGATGAAGCACGGCACGCCGTTGATACCACTCTCGTAGGCGAACCGGGTTTCCGCCAGCACGTCGGCGAGGCCCTCGTTGCTCTCCATGAACGCCGATACTTCGCCTCGCGACATGCCGACCTCCTCGGCGAGTTCAGCCAGTCGGTCCATGTCGCCAAGATCGACGCCGTTGGTGAAGTAGGCTGTGAACAGCCGCTCAACCAGCCGGTCGCCCATGCCACGCTCGGTGGCGAATCGAATGAGCCGGTGGGCGCGAACCGTGTTCGGCGTCTGCTTGATGAGATCGAAGCGGAAGTCGATGCCTTCGCGCAGGCCGTTCTGGCGAATGGTCTCGTAGATCTGGCCGGCCCGCTCGGCACCCCCGAACTTGCCCTCCAGGTAAAGATGACGCGGCATGCCCTGGACGGGCATGTCGGGGTTGAGCTGGAAGGCCCGCCAGCAGATCTCCAGGTCGTCTTGCGGCCGCTCGCGCAGCGCGCGTTCCAGCCGGCGCTTGCCGATGAAGCACCACGGGCAGATCACGTCGGAGAAGATGTCGATACGCATTGACAGAGACCGTAACGCGGACTGGCATCGACACTCAACCCGCTCCGCTTGACGATCACGCGAGCAGGGGAAACGCTAGGCACCGAGAACGCGCTGCGCCAGCCGACTGGGAAGCCCCGCCGATGACCGTTTCGATTTTCGATCGCGACCTGCCGCGCGGCCCGGCCAACCACGCCGCGCTCACGCCGCTCGACTTCCTGGACCGGGCGGCGGCGACCTATCCTGACAAGGTGGCGGTCGTCCATGGGGCGATGCGCCGGACCTACGGAGAGATGTACGGCCGCTGCCGACAGCTGGCATCGGCCCTCACGGCGCGCGGGATCGGTGTCGGCGACACCGTTTTGGTGCTGCTTCCGAACACCCCGGCTATGCTGGAGGCGCATTACGGGGTGCCGATGGCGGGGGCGGTGCTGAACGCCATC
>CAYNFA010000256.1:0-6042 GCA_964396345.1 uncultured Thalassobaculum sp. | reverse complement strand
GCGACCGTCGAGCAGGCTGCCCAGCAGGTCGCCGGTAAGGCACGAGGAATGCAGCCGGATCAGCACCGGCAGGGCGGGGTCCGGATCGCCGATGCGGATCGCCACGTGCTCCATGCCGCCGTCCAGAGGCCGGAAGGCGATCACCTCGCAGGTCTCGGCGTCGATCAGCGGAACCTGCGCCGAGGCGGCGCGCACCAGGCGCCGGGCGCTGGTCTGGCGGTGGGTGTCGATGGCGTCGCTGTCGACCAGCAGCAGCGCGTGCTCGAGCGCCCAGCCGGCCATGCGGTCGGCCGGTATGCCCGGCACCGTGGCGACCAGCACCGACGGGATCAGCCGGGCCAGCTTCGCCAGCCGCACCGCGGCGGCCATCGGGCCGGCTTCCGGCTCCGGCAGCGTGGGGAGAGTGCCGGGTTCGACGGCGCCGGCGGTCGGGTCGGCGAGCGCCGCAACCCGGTCGGCCGTCATTCCCGCCGGCAGGCGCAGCGACACCACCGGCGCGGCGCCGCCCGAGCCGAGCGCTGCCGCCCGATTGCGGGTGATCGCCAGCACCGGATCGGAGCCCGCCAGCATCCGCAGCCGGGCCACCGTGTCGTCGGCGAGCATCTCGGCCGCCACCGCCAGCGCCAGCCGGTCGCGGTCAGGGCCGGCGCGCACCGCCACGATCCCGCCCCGCCGCAGTTCGGCGATGCCGCGGTCGACGGAGAGGTGGTCGCCGGCGCGCGGCATCCGGATCGCCTGGGAGGGGTCCTTGGACATGGCGCGCATAATGATGGGGTTGCGGCGGGAATCAAGTCGGCCCGTCGTTCAGCCGCGCGTTCGCCGTTCAGCCGCGCGTTGCGCCGCGAATCGGCTATCCGCTAGTCTGGCCGGGGAGGATCCTTTCATGCGCGTCTACGACGACTACGATCAGGCGGGTCTCGACGCCCAGTACGACAACCGCCGCAAGGTACCCGAGGCGGGAGCGATCGCGGAACGCTGGATGGCCGCCGGTGCCGAGGCCCGCAACCAGCTGTCCTGCGACCTCGACTTGGCCTACGGCGAACACGCGCGCCAGGCGGTCGACGTGTTTCCGGCTGCCCGCGGCGACGCGCCGATCCTGGCGTTCGTGCACGGCGGCTATTGGCATTCCCGGGATCGCACCCTCGGCCACTTCCTGGCCCCGACCTATGTGGCGGCCGGCGTGACCATGGTGGCGATCGGCTACCGCCTGTGCCCCGAGGTGACGGTGGCCGGGATCGCCGACGACGTGCGGGCCGCTCTTCGCTGGGTTCACGCGCGCGCCGGAACTCTCGGCGGCGACCCGGCCCGGCTGTTCGTCGCCGGGCACTCCGCCGGCGGCCATCTCGCCGCCCTGATGGCCGGCCCGGCCGGCGTGCCGGAGCTGCTGAAGGGGGCGTGCAGCGTGTCCGGGCTGCACGATCTGGAGCCGATCCGCCTCAGCTACCTGAACGCGACGCTGGGTCTGAGGCCGGAGGACGTGCCGCCGCTCAGCCCGACCGCCCTGGCGCGCCGGCTGGTGCCGGGCGAGCGCCGGCTGCCGCCTCTGATCGCCACCGTCGGCATGGACGAGGGACCCGAGTACCTGCGCCAGCGGGCCGAGCTGGTGGCGGCCCTGAAGGCCGCGCGGCAGCCGGTGGAGAGCGTCGACGTCCCCGGCGGCAACCACTTCACCGCGCTCGCCGCCCTCGGCGATCCGCACCACGGGCTCTGCCAGGCAATGCTGCGGCTGATCCTGGCGCCGAGCTTCTGAAGCTGGGCTCTCCGCCCGATCACCGAAACGTGACCCGGAACGTGACATGGCGATTGCGCGCTTCAACGGGGTGGTGGTGGCCGAGAGCGAGACGGTCGAGACGCTCGAGGGAAGCCTTTACTTCCCGCGCGACCGGGTTCGCATGGACCTGCTGGAACGCTGCTCCACCCGCACGGTCTGCCCGTGGCGCGGCGCCGCCACCTACTACGACGTGCGCGTCGGCGATCGGCTCGAGCCGGCGGCGGCATGGTCGTACCAGAACCCCAAGCGCCGGGCGCGACGGATCGAAGGCGCCGTCGCGTTCTGGAAGGGAATAGAGGTCGAGCCTTGAGGCCGGCGAGTCGCTACACTAGGTCCTTCGGGGCCCAGGCCTTCGGCGCGTGGAATGGGGGCGGGAGCGGGATGACGAGCGGACGCAAGATTCTCCTGGTCGACGACGACGACGCGCTCCGGTCGACGTTGGCCGAGCAGCTGCAGTTGCACGAGGAGTTCGTGACCGCCGAGGCGGCGACCGCCGCCGACGGGCTGGCCGCGGTCGCGGACAACCACTACGACCTGATCCTGCTGGACGTCGGGCTGCCGGACATGGACGGCCGCGAGCTGTGCCGGCTTATGCGCAAGCACGGCGTCAAGGCACCGGTCATCATGCTGACTGCCCAGGACTCCGATTCCGACACCATCCTCGGCCTCGACGCCGGGGCCAACGACTACGTCACCAAGCCGTTCAAGGTGGCGATCCTGCTGGCGCGCATCCGCGCCCAGCTTCGCCAGCACGAGCAGAGCGACGACGCGGTGTTCACGATCGGCCCGTACAGCTTCCGGCCGTCGGCCAAGATCCTGCTCGACGAGGCGCAACCGGAAGGTCTGCCTGACCGAGAAGGAGACGGCGATCCTGAAGTACCTGTACCGGGCCGGTGATCGCATGGTGAAGCGCGAGACCCTGCTGAACGAGGTCTGGGGCTACAACGCCGGGGTCACCACCCACACGCTCGAGACCCACGTCTACCGCTTGCGCCAGAAGATCGAGCCCGATCCGCAGCGCGCCGCCATCCTGGTGACCGATCCGGGCGGCTACCGGCTCGTTCCGTAACGGCAACGAGCCTGCTCAGTCCGGGCCCATCAGTCCGGGCCGCGGCGACCCATCCGGGCCAACCCGATCGCCAGCAGCACGCCGCCGATCGCGTCGAGCGTGGTGATGGCGCCGAACACCGGTCCGCTGGCGCTCCACACCCCGGTGATCGCCAGCACCTGCGGCAGCAGCACCGGGCCGATCAGCACCCCGAGATTGCGCCCGGTCATGATCGCCGCGAACGCGCCGGGGCCAGCGCGTTTCGATCCGAGGATCGTGCTCGGCATGGCGAACAGGCAGACCGGCGTGATGCCGATGCCGATCCCGTACAGCAGCAGCGAGACGACGCCGGCGGTCAGTCCCTCGGTCCAGGGCATCGCCCACCACACCGCCGCCTGCAGCAGCATCGAGCCGGCCAGCATCGGCCCGACCGGCACTCCGCGCCGGATCCAGGTGGACGTCAGGAGCCCGACGACGATCAGGATCACCACCGGCACCGCGTAACCGAGCGTGGCCATGCCCGGGCCGAGGCCGTGCGCCTCCACCAGGAACTGCGGCAACCAAGTCATGTAGGCGAAGTACTGCGCCGACCACAGGGTGAACAGCAGCGCCGTCAGCGCCAGCGCCCACCGCTCCTCCGAGCGCAGCGGCACCGCTTCGGCCGAGGGGCGGCGGCGCAGGTCGAGGTCGGCGCTGCCGCGCGCCCGGATCACCAGCATCCAGCCCGCCATCAGCGCGGTGGCGGCGGCGGTGGCCATCCAGGCGACCCGCCAGCCGACGGTCAGCTCGGCAACCGGAACCAGGAGGATGGCGGCGATCTGGCCGACCGGGATCCAGATCGCGCTCAGCGCGATCGCCAGCGGCAGGTGGCGCGGTCCGGCGTTGCGGTTGGTGTAGACCGGCCCCGCGATCGCGAACACCGCGAACGCCAGTCCCTCCAGGGCGCGCGACCCGAGCACCGCCATGGCGTGCTGCGGCATCGCCAGCGCCAGCAGGTTGCCGGCGATCGCCGTCGCGAACGCCAGCCCCAGGATCGCCCCGGTTCCGACCCTGGCCATCAAGCCGCCAAGCGCCAGCGACATCGCCAGACCGATGACCGCGTAGACCGACATGAAGCCGCCGGCCAACGTCTTCGGGTACCCGAACTCCGCCAGCATCGACGGCATCATCGGCGGCAGCTTGAACTGCTGGAACGCCGCCAGCGACGCCAGCAGGAAGCCGAACAGCACGCCGGTCCAGTTGGTGGCGCCGCGCGCGGGGGCCGGTCGGAACGGACGGGCGCGGTCGACGGTCATGACGGGCGGATCCGGGCGGGGGTCTGGCGGTGGCAGCGGGACGGGCGCGCAGTCTGGGCCAGGGTCCGAAGCTAGGCAAGGCGGCCACGGCGTTTTCGGGGCCGGACGGGTGTGTTATGGATGCGGTGTCGCCCGACGCCGGGCGACGGCGCGCGATGCGCGCCGACAGGGCTGACGCCGGGCGGGAGGTACAGTTGGCCGACGACGGGATCCTGATCAGGATCTGGGGCGCGCGCGGCAGCGTGCCGTGCCCGGGGCCGCGCACCGTGCGGTACGGCGGCAACACCGCCTGCATCGAGGTGCGGTGCGGGCCGCATCTGGTGATTTTCGACGGCGGCACCGGCATCCGCGAGCTCGGCAAGGCGCTGCTGGCGGAGAGTCCTGTTGAGGCCGACGTGTTCCTGACGCACTTCCATCTCGATCACATCGCCGGCCTGCCGTTCTTCGCCACGGCCTACGACGCCCGCAACCGGGTGCACTTCCACGCCGCCCGCCTCGACACCTCGTTGACGTTGAAGACGGTGGTGGCGCGCATGATGTCGCCGCCGCTGTTTCCGGTGCCGGTCGACGAGTACCGCGCGGATGTCGATTTCGTGGACTTCGCCATCGGCGACCGGCTCGAGCCGCGGCCCGGCTTGGTGCTGACGACCCGGGCTCTCCGCCATCCGGGCGGCGCCTGCGGGTACCGTCTCGACTGGAACGGCCGCAGCTTCGCCTACGTCACCGACACCGAGCACCCGGAGGATGGCAGCCTTGATCCAGCCGTGCAGGCGCTGATGGCCGGGGCCGACGTGGCGGTCTACGACGCCGCCTACACCGACGAGGAGTACGAGCGGCACCGCGGCTGGGGTCACTCGACTTGGCGCGAGGGGGTCCGCGCCGCCGACGCCGCCGGCGTCGGCACCCTGGTGCTGTTCCACCACGACCCGTCGCACGACGACGACGCGATGGATCGGATCGCGGCGGATGCCGACGCCGCGCGTCCGGGCACTCTGGTCGCCCAGGACGGGCTTACCCTGCGACGGTAGGACCGATAGCGAGTATGTTCTCCAAGTCTCTGAAAAGAAGGCTATCAGCTCTCTCGACCGTTCTCGGTATTACCGAGGAGGGCTTCTTCGTTCCGCACCGGTACGCCGCGTCGGTGCGGCCATCCGCCGGCTACCCCGAGCTGGCGCCGCTGTTCACCGCGGCCGTCCCGGAGTTCCGGTCGGTGCTGGCGGCGATCGACCGCCACGCCGGCGCCCTCGCCGGCTTCGACGGCGCGCGGCCGCCGCTGCCGCGCTGGCAGCAGGACTGGTTTCCCGGCCTTGACGGCGCCGCCGCCTACGTCCTGGTCCGCGAGACGCGGCCCCGGCGCATCGTCGAGATCGGCTCCGGTCACTCCACCCGTTTCCTGGCTCGCGCGGTGATTGACGGCGGGATGGAGACCGAGCTCCTGTGCGTCGATCCGGCGCCGCGCGCCGACATCGCCGGGCTGGCCGACGCGGTGCGCCTGCGCCTGATCCGCGCCACCCTGCAGGACGCCGGGGTGGACGCCCTGCCGGCGCTGGCCGCCGGCGACATGCTGGTCATCGATTCCAGCCATCTTGCGCTGCCCGGGACCGACGTCGACCTGCTGTTCGGCCGGGTGCTGCCGCGGCTGCCGGCCGGCGTGCTGGTTCACATCCACGACGTGTTCCTGCCCGACGGCTATCCGCCGGAGTGGCGCTGGCGCCACTACGCCGAGCAGATGGTGGTAGCCGCGTGGCTGGCCGCCGGCGGGTTGCGCCTGCGGTTCGCCAGCCATTGGGCGCGGACCCGCATGGCCGACGAGGTTGCGGCCGGGGCGGCCGGCCGGTTGCCGGTCGGCGAGCGGGCCCATGAATCCAGCCTGTGGGCGCTGACCGCGGGGCCGGTGGCCGAGGTCTGACGCCGGCGTCACGCGGCGG
>CAYNFA010000255.1:0-6105 GCA_964396345.1 uncultured Thalassobaculum sp. | reverse complement strand
TCGATCCTGAGCTTCTTGGTCTCGCCGTCGCGATTCCGGCGGGCGATATCGACCACGACATGCTTCTTCGACACGATCCAGGCGGTCAGGAGCAGAGCCGCGATTTCGGGACCATGCGCCAGCAGCAGCGCGGTCACTCCACCCAGTGACCCGGCCTGCCCGGCGGGTGCGCGATCCGCCTCGATCCGCACGGTGTCGGGCCCGGCGCCTTCCTCGAACAGTTCCTTCAGTTCGAGCGCTGAAACCCTGTCCAGTCCGGCGATGGAGATCATGGCTGCCCCCTCGCTTGCCGTCCGTCAATCACTTTAGCGAACTTCAACAAGGTTAACGAACAACCGGTGATGGTGCAACACCACCCGCGGGGTTTACTTCCGCCCCAACCGCTTCGAGTTGCGGGTAGCGGCGCGGTGCCAAGGACTCAGCAGGGCCATCGCGGTCACGCCCGGCACCATCATGGCGAGCGTCATCTGCTGCATGGCTGCCAACTTCTCGACCACCATCTTGCTGTACTCCGCCGACGAGCACTGGCCGGTGGCGGCCATGGTGCTGCGATGGGCGATGGTCTGCGCCGACGCGACGGCGAGTTCAGCCATCATCACCGGCAGAAGGGGCGTCGGCCGGGCGCGGCGTTGCTTGACGGGCATGGGTGTGTCGGCTCCACAAGGCGGGCGGGACCATGATGTGGCGGCGGGCGAAGCCGATTGCCAACCCGGCACGGCGTTGTCACAGCGGAAGACGGGGGTTGCGCCGGCCGATGACAAGCACCGCGACCTTGCGGCCTTCCCCACTCGCCCGCAGGACGAAGCCGAGATGGGTGGCGTCCGGGTGCAGCAGGCGGGACCGGTAGTCCGGATCGGCGAGCCAGCGCTGGGTGAAGTCTCGGATATCGGCACCGGACGGCACAGCACCGCACGCGCCGCACGCGCCGACCATCAGGTCGAGCGACCGCCAGGCGTTGGCCGGCACGCCGGACGGCAGCCTGATCTCGCCACCCGACCGGCCGAACAGCGGCTCGTTCAGGTTCTTCGGCAACCGCAAGCGCGCGATCCCCGACAGTTGCTCGCTGGCCGCCACCGGCCCGGCCGCCGCGCCCTCCCGAGCGCGGTTGACCTCGACCAGGGCGGTGGCGAGATGCGCCTCGGCGTCCAGCGCCGCCGACGCTTCGCCCGGTTCGCTCCGGCTCGATGCGCCGGCGCCGGCAAAGGTCTGCACGGCGTAGATCCGGCCATCGTCACCGCCGGCGATGCCGAACCCGAACCCGTCGAATCCCTGGCCGACAATGTTGTCGCGATGCGACGGGCTGTTCATCCAGCCCCGGTGGAACTGCCGCACCCGCTCGGCAGACAGTGGCGAGCGGCATCCCTGGCATTCGGCGATGTTCTCGGCGACCGCCTTCCAGCGGCCTCCGCCCCGCTCGCGATAGCGGTCGCCGACCGTCTCGCCCTCGGGGGATTGGTGGGCGTAGTAGCCGCGCTTCAGCATGTCCTCGGCGTGCGCCTGGGCGGCCGCGTTGAGCCGCGCCGTGAGGCTGAGACTTGGCAGTCCTCGATCTTGACGCGCGGCGTTGACGAGCGTCAGGGCCTCGCTCCGCAGCGTGTCGAGAGTGCCGCTTTCGGCCGCGGTCGCCGGCAACATCGCCGTCGCCAGCATCGGCGTCGCCAGCGCGAACGCCGCCAGCAACAGAGCCAAAGCACCACTGACACTGTTCACGGTCAGCCGGCACCGTCCAATCATGGCCTTGCCCTCCTGAACCACCCCCAACTCCCGACGCGTCGCCAACGATCCCACCGCGTCGCCGAATTTTCGCCCGCTCCCGATAGCGACACGGTAAACGCCCTGACCTATGCTCGTGCCGCTACCGCGCCCGCCCGCCACCATTTCCCGTGCCATGATGATCGACACTGTCAACGCCTTCGTCCCCGGGACCTCCGCGCGCGTCGACGGCCGACACGGCGGTCCGCTGTCAGGGATGACCTTCGCCGCCAAGGATCTGTTCGATGTCGCCGGGCACCCCACTGGTGGCGGCAACCACGACTGGCCCCGGTCGGTGCCGAACCGTCACGCCTGGGCGGTGCAGACCCTGCTCGACGCCGGCGCCACCCTGGTCGGCAAGACCGTCACCGACGAAGTCTCGCTCGGCATCCTCGGTGAGAGCGCGTTCGACGGCACGCCGCTCAACACAAAGGCGCCGGACCGGGTGCCGGGTGGCTCGTCCTCGGGATCGGCCGCCGCCGTCGCCGCCGGGCTCTGCGACACCGCGATCGGCACCGACACCGGCGGCTCGGTGCGCATACCGGCCAGTTTCTGCGGCCTGTACGGCATCCGCCCGACCCATGGCCGCCTGCCGCTCGACGGCATGATGCCGCAGGCGCCGTCCAGCGACACCACCGGCTGGTTCGCCCGCGACGCCGGGACCTTCGCTCGGGTCTCCGCCGTGATGCTGGGGGAGCCGATCCCGGACGCGCTGCCGACCCGGCTGGTGGTCGCGGTCGACGCCTTCGGCTTCGCCGACCCCGAGACCGCCGCCGCCCTGCGCCCGTTGCTGGAGCGGCTGTCGGCGCTGGTCGGCGAGGTTCGCGAGGAGATGCTGGCGCCCCAGGGCCTGTCGGTGTGGGGCCGTGCCCAACGCACCCTGCAGCCGGCCGAGGCGTGGGCAACGTTCCGCGACTGGCTCGACCGCGACAACCCGCGGCTCGCCTTCAACGTGGCGCGCGGCCTGATCCTGGGCTCGATGGTCAGCGAGAGCGACCTCGGCTGGGCCCGGCTGATGCGACACGAGTCACTCGCCCGCGTCACCCACCTGCTGCCGCCCGGCACCATCCTGGCGATGCCCACCACGCCGTTCCCGGCGCCGCCGAAGGGCCTGCCGCTGTCGGCGCAGAACCCGATCCGCGAGCGCATCCTGTGCCTCGCCGCCCATGGCGGCCTCGCCGGCTTCCCGCAAGTCAGCGTCCCCGGCGCCGAGGTCGACGGCCTGCCCGTCGGCCTGTCGATCCTGGCCGCCCGCGGCGCCGATGCCCACCTCATAGCGACCGCCCAAGCCCTGGAGAGCCGGACATGACCGACCTGCCCGCGGAAGACCTGACCCCAAACCTGCCGGAAGTGGTGGCCGAGATCCGCGCGCTGTTCGAGCGCTACGAGAAGGCGCTCGACGACAAGGACGTCGAGGTGCTGGACGCAACGTTCTGGAACTCGCCGCACACCATCCGCTACGCCATGAACGAGATGGGCTACGGCTTCGAGGCGATCCATCGCCACCGGGTGAACCGCAAGCCCGGCACCCGCTTCAAGGGCGAGCGCCGGCGGCTGGAGATCCTCACCCTGGGACGCCGCTTCGCCACCGTGAACCTGGAGTTCCAGGTGTACGGCAGCGACAAGGTCGGCCGGCAGAGCCAGACCTTCGTCAACTTCCCGGACGTCGGCTGGAAGGTGGTCGCCGCCCACGTCTCGGCATCCGACGGTACGCCGTCCTGGTAGACCGGGGCACGGGAGACCCCGGTCAGCGCAGCGCGAAGGCGATGACCGCCACCACCAGGGCTAGGTTGGTCGCCCAGAATACAACCGTGATCCGCCTGCCCTGAGTCATCGACACCTCCGTCAATCGTAGTTGAATCGCTCCGACACGATTCGGTCGCCGGGCACGCCTCGGGCGAGCAGCGTGTCCTCCACGACCTCGAGCATGGCCGGCGGACCGCACACCAGGTAGAGCCAGTCCGAAGCGCCCTCGAAGTGGAACTCGCGCTCGATGGTCGACCGGTCGATCCGGCCGGTCGCCCCCGTCCAGCCGGGAGCAGGTTCCGAGAGGACATGAACGACGCGGACGTTCGGGGCCTCCGCCAGTCGGGCGAGTTCGTCATCGTAGACGATCTGACCGGCGTGGCGGTTGCCGTACAGCAGGACCACCGGGCGTCGATCACCGTCAGCGCGGAGTTGGCGGATGATCCCGATCAGCGGCGCGATTCCGACGCCTCCCGCTATCAGGGCGATCCCGGCACCGGTGCGCCCATCCAGTGTCAGGTTGCCGTGCGGCCCGTCCAGATAGACCGGGGTCCCGACGGGCACCGCGCCGATGCGATCGGTCAAGTCGCCGGCCTCCTTGATGACAAACTGCACGGCCGGGCGCTGCGTCGGCGCCGAACTGATCGAAAACGGGTTCTCGGCGAGCGACAGCGGTCCGTGGCCGATCTTGAGCCACACGAACTGCCCGGCAAGGAACTCGAGCGCCGCGCCGCGTGTCGGCTCGACGGACATTTCCCAGGTCCGCGACGCCACAGGGCGCACCGACTTCACCCGATAGGGCCGCGCCGCGCGTCGGAACGGCGCCACGATCCGGCCGTAGGCTAGCGAGCCGATCGCTGCCGCCAGAAGCACCAGCCAGAACCCCGCCAGCAGCGGATCGGCGGCGTAGCGCCCGGCCTCCAGCGCGTGGTGGGTGACCATCAGCGCGATCAGCACGGCGCCGATCAGGTGCAGCAATCGCCAGGTCTCGTAGCGATAGGGCAACTGGTCGCGGAAGATCGACAGCAGGACGAAGGCCGGCAGCGCTACCCAGGCGGCCATGCCGGTGGCGAGCGCCGCGATGCCGAGACCGAGGGTTGCCTGCCGGGTCAGGTCCCACGGCAACGGCGCCCCAAGCGGCGTGGTGTACAGGAACGGATGCAGCAGCACGAAAGCGAGCGCGGTACGCGCAACCAGTTGATGGAAGCGCATGGTCACGTCCATGCCGATGCGGCCGGTGACCGCGCGGAAGCGGCCCGAGAGCACGAACTCCACCAGCAGGATCGCGAACGCCGCCATCCCAAGACCTGAGGCGATCTCGTCCCAGAACGGCCGCGGCGGACGGCCCTGACTCCAGGCCAGCGCCAGCGGGGCGAGCACGACGGCGGCGTAGGCGGCGATCAGTCCCGCAACTCGCATGGGTTTCCCTCTTACTTCACCAGCGTCGGACCCGTCAGGAAGCGATCAGATCCCCATGGCCGGCACCAGCGCGCTCGCTGCCACCCAATATAACCGTTCTCTCGGCAGCCGTGTGATCGCCAGCCGATCGACCGCCAGCACCAGGAACGCGAACGCGGCGTTGGCCTGCAGGGCCAGCCATCGGAAGCTGTCGGTGGCAACCAGGTAGAGCGGCAGGAAGGCGAGGAAGATGGCGATCATCGCCAGCGCCACCCGGCTTCGACGCAGCCTCTCCGGCACCAGCCAGAACAGCAGCAGCGCCACCACCGCCAGCTTGAAGCCGAATTTGAACGAGACGACTTTGTCGAGGATGAAGCCGGCGCGCTCGCTCAGGTTCTCCGACAGCGTCGAGGTCAGCACGTACATCGGGACCTCGAAGGGGTCCTGCGTCTTGGCGGCCATGCGGGCCACCATCGTCTCGGCCGGCACGTCCAGCCGGCCAAAGAGGTGCAGGGTGAGGGCGACGGCACCGGCCGTCAGGCAGAGCGCAAGGGCCGGCTGCCAGCGCTCGCGCCAGCCTCCCGGCTCGAACATCAGGATCGCCAGCATCGCGAACGGGCACACCACAAGCAGGTTGACCTCGTGGGTGAAGCCGGTCAGCGGCGCCAGCGCGTAGATCCAGACGCGTCCCGGCCAATTGCGCGCCAGCATCAGCACGATCAGCCAGACCGCGATCAGGCCGAAGACGTCGAAGCGTCCCCAGTCGTGGAACACATTGCGCAGCAGCATCGGCGTCGCACACAGGTACAGCAGGACGATCGGCGAGGCGGTGGCAGGCAGGCCGGCCAGCACCGCCGTCACCATGCCCGCCAGCATCACGTAGCAGGCGGCGAACACCCAGAAGAAGCGGTCGAGGGTGACCGGGCCGCCGGCCAGGGCAAACACCTCCCCCACCAGGCCGCGCTTCACGAAACCGAATTCGTAGTCGAACAGGATGTGGGAGAACTTCCACTCCAGGTGGGTTCTCGGCTGCAGCAGCGCGACCGCCAGCAGCGCCGTAAGGATCACAAGCACGCGCACCAACGGCCGGCGCCACAGCCGAAGGAACCGCGGATAGCCCGCCGCCAGACGGGCGTCGAGCCCGAGCACCAGTCGACGGCGGCGCTGCTCCAACCGGCTCATCAGGTCCCGGAACGAGCCGTGAACGGC
>CAYNFA010000254.1:0-6114 GCA_964396345.1 uncultured Thalassobaculum sp. | reverse complement strand
CCCGCGGTCTCGACGCCGGCGGCCGTCCAGGCTCGATCCCGCGTGACCACGATGGTGCGCCGCCCGGGCAGCGCCCGACCGATCGAGTCGAAGGTCTTGCGCCCCATGATCATCGGCTTGCCGAGGGTGAGCGCCTTGAAGCGTTTCAGGTCGTCCGGCAGCCGCCAGGGCAGGTCGCCGTCGACGCCGATCACGCGATTGCGGGCCATGGCGGCAACCAGGACGATCGCCGGCGCGGGGTCGGGTGTGGGGATCATTCCGACACACTGGCACCGGCCGGAAGGAGTCGGCAAGGTGCCGGAATGACTGACCGCCGCAGGCCGGAATGACTGACCTCCACAGGAACGACATCGTGCGGGCCCGCCAGTTGGCCAGCGGCGGCGACTCGGAAGCGGCGGTGGCGCTGCTGGACGGCTTGCTGCGCGCGTCGCCCGACGATCCGGACCTGCTGTTCGCCCTCGGCGTGATCGCCCGTTCGGCCGGTCTTCTCGATGAAGCCGACAAGGCTTTCCGCGCCGTGCTCGACCAACGTCCGAACACCGTCGAGGCGGTGGTCAACCTCGCGGGCGTGCTGGTGGCGAAGGGCAACCCGGCGCCGGCGATCACGATCCTGCGGCGTCTTCATCAGGCGACCCCGGCGCTGACGCCGGCGGCCCTCGGGCTGGCGGCCGCGCTGCTCGCCGCCGAGGACCTGGATGGCGCCCTCGCCGTCTACGACCGACTGCTCGGGCAGCGCCCTGATCTCGCCCAGGCGCATGCCAATCGTGCCGAGGTGCTGAACCGGCTCGGACGCTACCCCGAGGCGTTCGTGGCGATCGAGGCCGCCTACCGCCTCGCCCCCGTTGATCCGCGCGTCGCGCTCAACCGGGCGTTCGCGCTGCTCATGGCAGACCGCTTGGAAGAAGGATATGCGGCCTACGAGGCCCGCTTGGAGCCGGCCCTGCCATCGGCGCCGCTCCGACGCAACCTGGAGGTCCCGCGCTGGACCGCGGGCCCGCCACCGGGCCTGCTGCTGGTCGCCGCCGAGCAGGGCCTTGGCGACGAGTTGCGCTTTGCCGCCTCGGTAGCCCGGCTGCTCGCTCTCGGAGCCGGCGTGATCGTGGAGGTGGAGCCGCGGCTCGTCGGGCTGTTCCGGCGCAGCCTGCCGGAAGCCAGCGTCGTGCCCTACGACCGCCGCCGCAGCGGCGTCAGGCCGATCTTCGACTACGGCTGGCTGGCCGACGCCGCCCCCGCCCCGGATGCCTGGATCGAGGCCGGCAGCCTGCCGCTCCGGCTCGGCCCGCCGCGCACCGAGCCGATCGCGCCGGGCGGCTACCTGACGCCGGATCCCGACCGCGTGACGGCGTTCCGCGATCGCCTGCGGGCTGGCGCCCCTGCATCCACCCTCGTCGGCATCGTCTGGGGCAGTTCGCGCCAGGGCAGTGATCGAAGCCGCTACTACGCGCCACTCGACGCCTGGGGCCCTATCCTCGGGTTGTCGGGCTTCCGTTTCGTCGACCTGCAGTACACCGCGTCCGGAGCCGATAGGGCTGCGATCCGGGACCGCTTCGGAGTCGAGGTGACGGACGTCGACTTCCTCGACAAGCGCAACGACCTCGACGGCGCGGCGGCGCTGGCCGCCAGCCTCGACGCCGTGGTCGGCATGTCCAGCTCGGTAACGGTACTGGCCGGCGCGTCAGGAACGCCCACCATCGAGATCCTGCGGGAGCGCGCCTGGCTGCCGAAGGTCGGCGGACGCGACGGCTATCTCGGGCCGATCCGTCTGGTCGAGGCCGAGCCGCCGGGAAATTGGCGAGACGCCATGGAGAGGGCAGCCGCCCTCCTTGTCGGGCTGGCCGGTAGCGGTCGTCCCGCCTGAGTCCGGGTCAACCGCCGTCCACCGCCCCGCGCAACCCGGTGATGGCCCGGCTCCAGCCGCCGCTGAGGTCCTGCCAGTAAAGCCTTGCCGTCGGATACCACGCGGTGCGGGCCCGCCCAGCGCCCCAGCGCGAATCCGCGCCGGCGTCCAGCAGGATCCGGGTGTCGGTTCCGCCACCGGCCGACAGATGCGCAACCAGCGAATCGACGGTCACCACGACATCGCAGGCCGACGACCGCGCCATCAGGTCGTCGACGTCGTTGGGGTCCCAATCCGGCTCGACGCGCATCCGGTCGGTCGCCAGCGCACGCTCGTTGTCGGTCATGCCACGCTGCAAGGCCACCAACACCCGGCCCGGCGCCGACAGGGCATCCAGAAGCGGCGCAAGCGGCGCCGAGCGGCGCTCCATCTGCGCGTCGGGATGCCGCCACGCCAGGCCGATGACCCGGGCCGGGCCGTCGCTCGTCCACCGCGATCGCCACCGCTCGGCCTTCGCCTCGTCCGCCTTCAGATACGCCGTCATCACCGCCGAGTGACCATTCCGGCAGGAGGCGAGGCGGTGCGGCAAGCCGCCGAGCGCGCTCTGCCAATGCAGAAACCGCCCGACCAGCTCGGGATCGGGAGGGGTGGTCCGGGGAACCACCTCGACCGCCGGGAAAGATCGCTTGAACAGACCGACGAGGCGCGGATCGCATTCCAGGATCAACGGGCTCGGATCCTGGGCCAGCACAGCCGGGATCAGCGCCGCGAAATGCGCTTCGTCCGCCGGGGTGCCCTCGCCCCACACCAGGATCGAGGAGTCTGCAAGCGAGCTTCCGTCCCAGTCGGGCGTCTCGAAGCTGCGCGGCTTGACCCCGATCCGGCGGTCGAGGGAATAGGCCGCAAACCGGGCCTCGTACGCTGCCCATCCCTCCTGGCTGCGGCCGACCGCCAACAGGGCATGGGCCAGCACCGTCGTCGCCACCGGGTTGCCCTGCGAAACTTCGACCGCCCGCTCGCTGGCGGTGACCGCCTCTTCCGGGCGGCCAAGACGCATGCAGACCTCGGCGAGGCCCGCCAGCCCTCGTCCGGAGGTCGGCAGGCCCTCCAGGGACCGCCGGTAAGCGTCCTCCGCCTCCTCGATCCGCTCCAGCGCCATCAGGACATGGCCCATCGCCAGCCAGAGGGCTGGCGCGTCGGTGTGTCGGTTCAGCGCGCGGCGGACGTCGCCGTAGGCATCGTCGGCGCGTCGTCCGGCGAGAAGTGCCTCGGCCCGCTCCGCCTGAGCCGCCGGCCACAGCGCCGAGGATTCCGGAATCCGATCCAGACAGGTCAGCGCCTCCCTCACCGCGCGTGCCCGCCAAGCCACCCTTCCCATCAGCAGCAGCGCTTCAGGCGCGTCCGGCGCGATCCGCCAAGCCGCCTCGGCACGCTCCAGGGCCGCATCGAGGCGGCCGAGTTCGAGGAGCAGGTCGGCGGCCCGGGCGCGGGCGCTGATCGGAGCGCCGTCGACCGCCTTGTCGTACGCCTCGACCGCCGCCTGCCGGTTGCCTTCACGGGCCAGCCGGTCGCCCTCCGCCAAAGGATCCAAACGAAGCGCCACGTCGAACCCGTTCAAACCGCGACAGGAGCGGCGATGTGCGGGTGAGCCTCATACCCTTCCACGCGGATGTCCTCGAACCGGAAGGCGAACAGATCGTCGACCTCGGGGTTCAGCCAAAGTCGGGGCAGCGGCAGCGGTTCGCGGCCTAGTTGTTCGCGAGCCTGCTCCAGATGGTTGAGGTAGAGGTGCGCGTCGCCGAAGGTGTGGACGAACTCCCCGACCCGAAGCCCGGTGACGTGCGCGATCATGTGCGTCAGCAGCGCGTAGGACGCGATGTTGAAGGGCACTCCCAGGAAAATGTCGGCGCTGCGCTGGTAGAGCTGGCAGGACAGCTTGCCGTCGGCCACGTAGAACTGGAACAGGCAGTGGCAGGGCGCGAGCGCCATGGCGTCAAGCTCGCCGACGTTCCACGCCGACACGATCAGCCGCCGCGAATTCGGATTCGACCGCAACTGCTCCAGCAGAACCGCGATCTGGTCGACGGTGTCGCCGCCCGCCGTTTCCCAACTCCGCCACTGCCGTCCATACACTGGTCCGAGGTCGCCGTCGGGGGTCGCCCAGGCGTCCCAGATACGGACGCCGCGATCCTGCAGGTAGCGCACGTTGGTATCTCCGGTCAGGAACCACAGCAGTTCGTGCAAGATCGACTTGAGGTGGAGCTTCTTGGTGGTCACCAGGGGAAAGCCCTCGGCGAGATCGAAACGCATCTGATGGCCGAAGACGCTGCGGGTTCCGGTGCCTGTCCGATCGCCCTTGAGCGTACCGGACGACAGCACGCGGTCCATCAGATCGTGGTACTGACGCATGGCGATCCTCCGTCGAGACCAACCCATGATAGCCGAGTCGGTCGCCGTGAAACGCCCCTTTCGTTTGCGCCTCGAAGCGCCTATATGTGAAGGCGTCGGCGACGGTCGACTATGGCGATAAACGGGCGACGGAATAAGCGTAGCGGACCCGGGGGCAGTACCCGGCGCCTCCACCAAATTCCTCCGGCTCTGCCGGAGACCCTGGGGGCGAAACAGGATCGACGCGCGTGGTAAAGGCCGTCTTTTCGCTCGGCATGGTACCACCGTTATCGGGCTATAATGTAGTTGCGAATGACAACTATGCTGGGGAACTCCGCGCCGCTGCCTAAGCGGTAAGGAACCCCGACCAATCCGTTGCGGTTAGCGTCGTAACGTGGGGCTCGCGGGCCGCCTAGCAACAGAAGGCCCGTACTTCCCTCCCTCGCCTCCGCAAGTTTTGCCTTGAGACCCGCCGGTCGGTGGTGTTCATTGGCGGGACGTCCCGAGCCTAAGAGAACCAATGGCGGAAGATCATTTCCGGTACGACCTGATGGTCGAGAACGCCCTGCGAGGCGTCGTGCGCGATGCCCTCAGGCGGGCTGCCGAGCACGGACTGCCGGGCAACCATCACTTCTACCTGACCTTCAAGACCCGGGCTCCCGGCGTCGACATCCCGCACTACCTGGTGGAGCGCTATCCCGAGGAGATGACCATCGTGGTCCAGTTCCAGTACTGGAACCTGGAGGTCGAGGACCGCCGCTTCTCCGTGATGCTGAGCTTCAACGACGTCCGCGAACGCCTCGTCGTGCCGTTCGAGGCGCTGAGCGGGTTCGCCGACCCGTCCGTGCAGTTCGGCCTGCAGTTCCAGGAAAACGCTTCCAGCAATTCCGGCGACCCGGATCCCGACCCGACGCCTCCGGACGCCGGCGGTGACGCGCCGGCCGACGGCGGCAGTGGCGAAGTCGTGTCGCTCGATCATTTCCGCAAGAAGAAGTAAGGCCGGGCCGCGCCCCGGTCGGCGCCGGCCAGCGAGCCAGGAGAGAGGACACCCGATGACGGCGTTCGACTTCACCGAGATGTTCCCGCTCGGCCCCGACACCACCGAGTTCCGCAAGTTGACCTCCGACCATGTCTCGGTCGCCAACCTCGGCGGGCGCGAGGTGGTCTGCGTTCAGCCGGAGGGACTGACGCTGCTCGCGGAGCAGGCGTTTCGCGACATCTCGCACCTCCTGCGCCCGAGCCATCTCCAGCAACTTCGCACCATCCTCGACGACCCTGATGCCTCGGCCAACGACCGCTTCGTCGCCTACGATCTGCTGAAGAACGCCTCGATCGCCGCCGGCGGCGTGCTGCCGATGTGCCAGGACACCGGCACCGCCATCGTCATGGGCAAGAAGGGCCAGAATATCTTCACCGGCTTCGACGACGAAGAGGCGCTGTCGCGCGGCGTCTACAACACCTACGTGAACACCAACCTGCGCTACAGCCAGTTGGCCCCGCTCGACATGTTCACCGAGAAGAACACCGCGTCCAACCTGCCGGCGCAGATCGAGCTCTACGCCGCACAGGGCGATGCCTACAAGTTCCTGTTCGTCCAGAAGGGCGGCGGCTCGGCGAACAAGACCTTCCTGTACCAGGAGACCAAGGCGGTCCTGAACCCGGCCTCCCTGGCAACGTTTCTGGACACCAAGATCCGGACGCTCGGCACCGCCGCGTGCCCACCCTATCATCTGGCGATCGTCATCGGCGGCACGTCGGCCGAGTTCAACCTGAAGACCGTGAAGCTCGCCTCGTGCCGCTACCTTGACGGCCTGCCGGACGCCGGTTCCGAGAGCGGCCACGCCTACCGCGACCGGGAGTGGGAGCAGACGATCCTGCAGATGACCCGC
>CAYNFA010000253.1:0-6114 GCA_964396345.1 uncultured Thalassobaculum sp. | reverse complement strand
GTGAACAGCACCGACACGAACGCCGACGGGAAGCCGGCGATCACGATCAGCATGGCGTTGCGAAATACGTGGCCGTACAGCACGCCGCGCTCGCTCAGCCCCTTGGCCTTCGCGGTCAGCACATACTGCTTGTTGATCTCCTCCAGGAACGAGTTCTTGGTCAGCATGGTCAGGCTGGCGAACCCGCCGATCACCATCGCCGTGACCGGCAGCACCATGTGCCAGAGGTAGTCGAGCACCTTGTCGACCGGCCCGAGCGTGGCCCAGTCGCTCGACACCAGGCCGCGCAGCGGGAACACCTGCAGGTAGCTGCCGCCGGCGAACAGCACGACCAGCAGCACGGCGAACAGGAAGGCGGGGATCGCGTTGCCGACGATGATCACGCCGCTGGTCCAGACGTCGAATCTCGATCCGTCCCGCACCGCCTTGCGGATGCCGAGCGGGATCGAGATCAGGTAGACCAGCAGGGTCGTCCAGACACCGAGCGAGATCGACACCGGCATCTTCTCGAGGACCAGATCGGTGACGCTGCGGGCCTTGAAGAAGCTGTCGCCGAAATCGAGGGTCAGGTAGTCGCCCATCATCGTCACGAACCGCTCGGGCAGCGGCTTGTCGAACCCGAACTGCTTCTCGAGCTGCTCGACGAACTGCGGGTCGAGGCCGCGGGTGCCGCGGCTCTGGCCCTCGCCCGACGGCGCGGCCGCGGTCTCGCCGCCGCCCTGCCCGGTGAAGCGGCCGGTGACGTTGCCACGGCCCTCGATCTGGGCGATGACCTGGTCGATCGGGCCGCCCGGCGCCGCCTGGACGATGACGAAGTTGATCACCATGATCGCGACCAGCGTCGGCACGATCAACAGCAGGCGTCGCAGAATGTACGCGGTCACCCGGCGTCCCCCTCGCCCCGTCCGGCGTCTAGTTGCGGGTCCGGCGCCACGCCTCGAGGGCGGCCACCTTCTCGGAATCCAGCCACCACGTGTCGGGGAACCCAAACCCGTATTTTGGACTGACCTCGGGTTTGCCGAACTTATTCCAGTAGACCAGGCGATAGCTGGTGCTGTGAAAGTGCGGCACGACGTAGAAGCCCCACAGGAGCACCCGGTCGAGCGCCCGGGTCGCGGTCTCCAGCGCCTCCCGATCCGGCGCCTGGATCACCCGCTCGACCAGCGCGTCGACCACCGGGTCCTTGATGCCAGCGACATTGCGCGACCCCTTGATATCGGCGGCGGTCGAAGACCAGTACTCGCGCTGTTCGTTGCCCGGCGACTGCGACTGGCCGAACGATCCGACGATCATGTCGAAGTCGAAGTCCCGGACCCGGTTCTGGTACTGGGCCGGATCGACCGTCCGCACCGATGCCTGCACGCCGAGCTGCCGGAGGTTGGCGGTGAACGGCAGCACGATGCGCTCCATATCCGGCGAGACCAGCAGGATTTCGAACGACAGGGCGGCGCCCTCGGCGTTCCGCATCACCCCATCCTTGACCTGCCAGCCGGCGTCGCGCAGCAGCCCGAGGCCGGCGCGCAGGTTCTGACGCGGGTTGCCGGCCCCATCGGTCTTCGGGACCGTGAACTCGCTTGTGAACACCTCCGGCGGCAGGCGGTCGCGGAACGGTTCCAGCAGCGCCAGCTCGGCGCCGTCGGGCAGCCCGGACGAGCCGAGATCGGAGTTGTCGAAGTAGCTGTCGGTGCGGGTGTAGGCGTCGTACATCAACACCTTGTTGGTCCATTCGAAGTCGAAGGCGTAGCCGATCGCTTCGCGCACCTTGCGGTCCTGGAACACCGGCCGCCGGGTGTTGAAGACGAAGCCCTGCATGCCGGCGACGTTCTCGTGCTGGACCTCCTCCTTGATCGCCATGCCGGCGGACAGCCCCGGGAACTGGAACGCGGTCGCCCAGCGCTTGGACGAATTCTCGGCCCGAAGATCGAAGGCGCCGGCCTTGAAGGCCTCGGTGGCGATGTCCCGGTCGCGGAAGTACTCGTAGCGGATGGTTTCGGCGTTCCAGCGCCCGCGCATGGCCGGCACATCCCGGCCCCAGTAATCCTCGACCCGCTCGTAGGTGACCGAACGGCCGGACTCGAAGCTCGCCACCCGGTACGGACCGGACCCGAGCGGCGGCTCATACGGCGGGTTGGCGAAATCCTTGCCCTCCCACCAGTGCTTCGGGAGCACCGTGAGCTGGCCCAGGATCAACGGCAACTCACGGTTCACGCCGCCCTTGAACACGAACAGCACCCGGCGCTCGGACGTGGCCGTAACCTCCGCCACGTCGCCATAATAGGCGCGGTAGAACGGCGCGCCCTTCTCGACCAGGGTGTTGAAAGTCCAGACGACATCGTCGGCGGTCACCGGCACGCCGTCGTGCCAGCGCGCCTCCGGCCGCAGGTTGAACGCCACCCAGGAGCGGTCCTCGGGCAATTCGATGCTGGCCGCCAGCGCGCCGTACTCGGAGAACGGCTCGTCGGCGGCGTGTTCGGTCAGGGTGTCGTAGATCAGGGTGATGCCGCTGGCCGGCTGGCCGCGCAGGATGAACGGGTTGAAGCTGTCGAAGCTGCCGGTCGCCTCGCTGACGATGCCGCCACCCTTCGACGCGTTCGGATTGGCGTACTCGAAATGGCCGAAGTCCGGGCCGTACTTCAGGTCGCCGTGCATGGCGATGCCGTGGCGCGGCGTGGCGGTGTAGTCGGCGGCCGCGGCCGGCAGGCCGCAAACGGCAACCCCCAGAATCACGGCGACGGCGGCACGGAGACGGGGTGTCGGCATCGAATTCCTCAGCTCATCGGGACTCTTCGGATGTTACACACCTGATCTGTGACCGGAAGATGGCGCGCCCGCCGGACCTCAGAGCGCGTCGCCCGCTTCGCCGCCGTCGAGTTGGCGCTCGGCGCCGTGGACCAGCTCCGCGAACTCCGACAGGAACACCGAGCCTTTCACGGTGCGCTGCACCAGAACGCTGCGGCGGTCGGCCTCGTCGACCTTGCGGCGCAGGAAACCGAGGTCGCCAAGGCGGTCGAGCGCGCGGGTCACCGCGGGCTTGGAGATCCCCATGGAGTCCGCCAGACCGCGCACGGTGTGCGGCGGCGGCGTCAGGTACGCGGTCAGCAGTATCGCCATCTGACGCGCCGTGAGGTCCGGACCGTCCCGCCGCACGCTCGCGACGGTCGCCAGACGCCACATGTTCAACGCCCGGTGCTGCTCCGCCGCCTGCATGCCGCCCTACTCGTCCCTCTGCCCGTGAACACGGTCATTACGCCATCGAACCGACAAAAGCGAGACCCCGTTCATGACGGACCAAACCGTCAGCCCCCGAAACGACGCTCGATCATACGGTATGCGCTGCGGAGCGCCATGGCCTCGCCGCCCTCGGGCCGGCCGGGCCGGTCCCGGGTGTTCCAGGCCATGAGATCGATGTGCGCCCAGGGCGTGGTGGGCGACACGAAATGCTCCAGGAACAGCGCCGCGGTGATGGCGCCGGCGTAGGGCGCGCTGCCGGTGTTGGAGAGGTCGGCAATCTTGGTCTTCAGCAGCGCCTTGTAAGGCGCGTGCAGCGGCAGTCGCCACACCGGGTCCTCCTCGTCGAGGCCGGAACGGATCCAGTCCCCGGCCACGCCGTCGTCGTTGCTGAACAGCGCCGGCAGGTCGGTGCCGAGCGCCACCCGGGCGGCTCCGGTCAGGGTGGCGTAGTCGAGCAGCAGGTCGGGCCGCTCGGAATCGGCTTCGGTCAGGGCGTCGCACAGCACCAGCCGGCCTTCGGCGTCGGTGTTGCCGATCTCGACGGTAAGCCCCTGTCGGGTGCGGATCACGTCCATCGGCAGGAACGCGTCGCCGGAGATCATGTTCTTGACAGCCGGCACCAGCACCCGCAGGCGGACCTTCAGACCGGCGTCCATGATCATGCGCGCCAAGCCGAGCACCTGCGCCGATCCCCCCATATCCTTCTTCATGGTCAGCATGCCGCTCGACGGCTTGATGTCGTAGCCGCCGGTATCGAAGCACACGCCCTTGCCGACCAGCGTCACCTTGGGGTGCGACGGGTCGCCCCACTGGATGTCGATCAACCGGGGGGCGTCGGTGGCGCCGCGCCCGACGGCGTGGATCGTCGGATAGTTCTTTTTCAGCAGCTGGTCGCCAACGAGTACAGAGAATTTCGCCTTGTAAGCCTTGGCGAGCGTCTTGGCCTCCTCGGCCAGCTGGGTCGGCCCGAGGTCGTTGGCCGGGGTGTTGATCAGGTCGCGGGCCAACGCGGTGCCGGCGGCCGCCCGCTCGACGTGACCGCGGTCGGCGCCCTTCGGCCAGACCAGTTCAGCTTCCGCGGCCGGCATGCTCGTGTACCGATCGAAACGGTAGGTGGCCAGCGCCCAGCCAAGGGCGGCGCGGGTAGCGCTCTCCGGATCGACCTCGCAATCGAGGGCGTAACGGCCGGCCGGCAGAACCCCCGGCAGCACGGCGCAGTCCCAAAGTCCGGTCCGGTCCGCGTTGTCGACCCCGACCAGGATCCGGGCCAGCGCGCCGTGGTCGTCGGGAAGCATCGCCACGTCGCCCGGCGTCGCCTTGAAACCGGTGGCTCGCACCCAGGCCGCTGAGCGGCTATCGGCCGCCGCCAGCCAAGCATCGAGCCCGGCCGCCGTGATCGGCGCAATCGGAACGGTCCCGGCGGTTGCCCGCCCGACGAGCTTGTAGGGCACGGTGTTCTCCGTCTCGCGGCTGTTTCGACACCCGTATAGCGTCCGGGGCTTCACGGCGACAAGCGAGACGCTTACATGAAGGGATCGTGGAGCGGAGAGGAGCGCTGACCGTGGCCGATCTCAACCTGGTAATTGGCAACAAGAATTACTCGTCATGGTCGTTGAGACCGTGGCTCGCCCTGCGCCATGCGGGTCTTGAGTTCGACGAGATCCTGATACCGCTCGACGAGACCGGAACCCGGTCGGAGATCATGAAGCACTCCGGGTCCGGGCGACTGCCGGCGCTCAAGGATGGCGATCTGACGGTTTGGGACAGCCTGGCGATCTGCGAATACGCCGCCGAGCTGCGGCCCGAGGCCGGACTGTGGCCCGACGCGCGCGACGCCCGCGCTGTCGCCCGGTCGATCGCGTGCGAGATGCACTCGGGGTTCGCCGCGTTGCGTCAGCACATGCCGATGAACATCCGTTCCAAATTTCCCGACGAGGGCCGCAAGCCCGGCGTCAAGGAAGACATCGATCGGATCGCCGCGCTATGGCGGCAGTGCCGGTCGCGCTATGGCGCCGACGGGCCGTTCCTGTTCGGCCGCTTCACCATCGCCGACGCCATGTACGCCCCGGTGGTCACCCGCTTCCGAACCTACGGCGTCGCACTCGGCGAGGTCGAGCAGGCCTATGCCGACGCGGTCTGGGGGCTGGATGCCATGAAGGAATGGGCCAAGGCGGCGTCGGACGAGCCGATGGTCATCGATTACGCGGAATTCTGACGGGCACCACCGGCCGATGGGGCTATGCCTCGCCAAACCCGGCATCCCGGCTTAGACTGACGCCAAACTGGTTGTCGGAGGACGTCACGGTGTCGGTCGATTCGGACCCACTCAGCACCGCCCGTCGGGCGATCGATCGCCGCCGCCGGCAGGAACGTCGGCGGGTTCGCCGCGCGCGCCGGATGAAGACCCGCTTCGCCTGGGCAGCTGACTATGTCGCCGCGCTCAACCTGGCCGCCTGGTTCAGCCTCGAGACACCGCCGCAGCTGCTGACCTGGAACCACATGGTCCAGGCCGACAAGCTTGAGCACTTCCTGTTCTTCCTGATCGTCACCCTGGTCGCGATCCCATTGTTCGGGCGCTGGATCAGCGCGGGGATCCTGGCGATCCTGCTGATGAACGCCGGCTTGGTGGTCGAGATGGTCCAGGCTTTCAACCCCGGACGGAACGCCGACATCGCGGATTTCACCTTCGATCAGCTGGGCGTGGCGTTTGGCTGGCTGTTGTCGATCCCGATCCGGCGGTGGCTGTTGCCGCAACGCGATGGCGGTTCGGTTCCGATCCGCGGCAACTGAGTCACCCGGTCACACCGCGGCCACCAGAACCGCCAGCACCGCCAGCGCGAGGCAGGACCGCACCAGGAGGGCGAGCGCCCGCCGGATGTCCTC
>CAYNFA010000252.1:0-6121 GCA_964396345.1 uncultured Thalassobaculum sp. | reverse complement strand
CGATCTGCCGGACCACGGTGTTCAGCATGTCCTCGACCTTCGAGGCCAGCATGACGCGGCGCCCGGCCGGGTCGGTGCGGCGCTTCAGCAGGGCCTGGAAGGTCAGCATCTCGCCGAACACGCTGGCGGTCTCGGCCAGGGTCAGCGGGGTGTCGCACATCAACTGGCCGTGCCGGCCGGCGAGCACCTGGTGGACGCCGTGGCCGAGCTCATGGGCGAGGGTCATGACGTCGCGGGTCTTGCCCTGGTAGTTCAGCAGCAGATAGGGGTGCGCGCTCGGCACCGTCGGGTGCGCGAAGGCGCCGGATGCCTTACCGGGTCTGGTCGGGGCGTCGATCCAGGGGTTGTCGAAGAACTTGCGGCCGACCTCGGCCAATTTCGGCGAGAACCCGGCGTAGGCGTCGAGCACGGTGTCGCGCGCCTCGTTCCACGGGATCTGGGCGTCGTCGTCCTCGGGCAGCGGGGCGTTGCGGTCCCAGTAGTCGAGCTTTTCGACGCCGAACCAGCGCGCCTTCAGCATGTAGTAGCGGTGCGACAGCCTGCCATACTTGCCGCGCACCGCCGTCACCAGCGCGTCCACCACCTCGTCCTCGACCTGGTTGGCGAGGTTGCGCATCGAGATCGGCTTGGCGTAGCGCCGCCACTTGTCGTCGATCTGCTTGTCCTTGGCGAGCGTGTTGGTCACCAGGGCGAACAGCCCGACGTTCTTGCCCAGCACTTCCGCCAGGCTCTGCGCGGCCTTGCGGCGCATCGCCCCGTCGCGGTGGCTCAACCGGTCGAGCACCTGGGCGGTGGTCAGGTCCTCGCCGTCGAGCGGAAAACGCATGCGCGCCATGGTCTCGTCGAACAGGCGGGTCCACGCGGCGCGCCCGGCGACGTATTTCTCGTGCAGCAGCTTCTCCAGATCGTCGGACAGCTGGTGCTCGCGGAACGCCCTCGTGTCGCGCAGCCAGGGCCGGAAATGGGCGAGCTCCGGGGCCGCCAGCTTGGCCTCCAGGTCGGCCTCGTCGATCCGGTTGATCTCCAGCGCGAAGAACAGCAATTCGGTCGAGATCGCGTTCACGCGCTCCTGCATCGACTGGAAGAACCGGCCGATCTCGGGATCCGACATGTCGCCGGCGTACAGCAGGTGGGCGTAGGACATGACCCGCCCGAGGATCTCGTCCATGGTCTCGTAGGCGGCGATGGCCCGGCCGAGGTCGGTGCCCGGCATCGCCGCCACCTTGCCTTCGTGGCGCTCGCGGAACGCCTTGGCGTCGGCCTCGCAGCGCTCCAGGTCACCGGCCAGCTCGGGCGAGTCCGGGCCCGGGTAGAGGTCCCCGAGGTTCCAGCTCGGCAGCGGTCCGAGGTCGGCGGCGGTGTCGGCCATGCTGAGGTTCCCGGTCGGTTGGCGGGCGCGCGAGGCCGGTTCGGGTGGAAACGACGCTCAAGCCAGCGATATAACCATCCATCAGGGGTGCGCCAAGCGCCCGCCGCGGGATTTCGCATCCGGTGCGGGAAATCAGGGAGGTCTCATGGACTACGCGGCGGTCCGCAATCTGCCGACCATGTTCTTCGACCAGGCCCGCCGGCTCGGCGACCGGCCGTTCCTGTGGGCGAAGCGTGACAAGGCCTTCGAGTCGATCACCTACGGCGCGGTCGCCGACAGCGTGCGCCGGCTCGCCCGCGGGCTGGTCCGGCTGGGCGTGAAGGCCGGCGACCGGGTGGTGATCGTCTCCGAGAACCGGCCGGAATGGGCGATCGCCGACCTCGCGGTGATGGCGATCGGCGCGGTGTCAGTGCCGGCCTACGTGACCAACACCGTGGACGATCATCTCTACATCCTCGACCACGCCGGCGCCGTCGCCGCCATCGTGTCGACCGGCCGGCTGGCGCGGCGGGTGATCCCGGCGGCGCGCGGCTCGGAGGCGTGCCGCACCGTCGTCACCATGGAGCCACCGACCGACACCCATGCCGCCGGGATCGACGTTCACGGCTGGGACGACGTGATGGCGATGGGCGACGGCGTCGACCACGACGTCGAGGCGGCGGCGCGCGGCATCGACCGCGAGGAGACCGCCTGCTTCATCTACACCTCCGGCACCGGCGGCCGACCGAAGGGCGTGATGCTGACCCACCGCTCGATCCTGGCGAACTGCGACGGCGCCTACGGCCTGCTGGAGACCATCGGGCTCGGCGACGAGGTGTTCCTGTCGCTGCTGCCGCTGTCGCACTCCTACGAGCACACCGCCGGGCTGTTCTTCCCGATCTCGATCGGCGCGCAGATCTACTACGCCGAGGGTCCGGACCAGTTGGCCGCAAACCTGCAGGAGGTGCGCCCGACCATCATGACGGCGGTGCCGCGACTCTACGAGGTTCTGCACGACCGGATCCTGCGCGGCGTCGAGCGCCAGGGCGGGCGGAAGGCCAAGCTGTTCCACGACGCGGTGCGGCTCGGCCGCAAGCGCTACGACGATCCCGCCAGCCTGTCGATCGGCGAGCGGCTCTACGACTGGCTGCTCGGCCTGCTGGTCCGCCGCAAGGTGGCGACCCGTTTCGGCGGCCGCCTGAAGGCGTTCGTGTCGGGCG
This sequence comes from uncultured Thalassobaculum sp., assembly GCA_964396345.1. Classification (GTDB taxonomy): domain Bacteria; phylum Pseudomonadota; class Alphaproteobacteria; order Thalassobaculales; family Thalassobaculaceae; genus Thalassobaculum_A. The sequence continues at coordinate 3,553 of CAYNFA010000252.1, read as the reverse complement.
GGGCGGCGCTCAACCCGGACATCGGCCGGTTCTTCCTGGCCCTCGACGTCGCCCTGCTGCAGGGCTACGGCCAGACCGAGGCCTCGCCGGTGATCTCGGCCAACCCGCCGGGCGCGATCAAGATCCACACCGTCGGCCCGGCGCTGCGCGGCGTCGAGGTCCGGATCGCCGAGGACGGCGAGATCCTGGTGCGCGGCGACATGCTGATGAAGGGCTACTGGCGCGACCCCGAGACCACGGCGGCCACCATCGTCGACGGCTGGCTGCACACCGGCGACATCGGCGTCATCCACCCCGACGGCTACATCGAGATCACCGACCGCAAGAAGGACATCATCGTCAACTCCGGCGGCGACAACATCTCGCCGGCCCGGCTGGAGAGCAAGCTGACGCTGGAGCGCGAGATCCAGCAGGCGCTGGTGTATGGCGACAAGCGACCGTACCTGGTGGCGGTGGTGGTTCCCGATCCCGACTTCGTCGAGGCATGGGCGACCGAGAACGGCCGCACCGCCAACATCGAGGCGCTGTGCGACGACGAGGGGTTCCGCAAGGCGGTCGCCCAGGCGGTCGACCGGGTCAACGGGAACCTCGCCCAGATCGAGAAGATCCGCCGCTTCGTGGTCGCCCGCGAGCCGTTCACCACCGAGAACGGCATGATGACCCCGACCCTGAAGATCCGCCGCCACAAGATCCGCGAGAACTACTGGGAGAAGCTCGACGGGCTGTACGGGCGGGGGTAGGGGCGGGACCGTCGCCGCTCAGGCCCGCTCGATCCGGCACTGGTAGCAGTTGTTCGACGCCGAGCGGATGTGCAGGTAGGCGATCCGCGGGTCGTCGAGCATTGCCGCCGCCCTGGCCGGGATCTCCGGGGTCTCGACGATCTGGCCGGTGCCGTAGACGATCCGGTCGTCGGCGCCGTAGCCGCGCACGATGTACTGCCGCGACGCCAGCGCCGGCGGGATCGCCGCGCCGTCCGGCCAGCGCTCCCGCGATTCCGCGTGCAGGAAGATCGGCCCGATCTCGGCGTAGGGCTGTGGTGCGGCAAACGGCCGGTGCGCCAGGATCAGGTAGGGCTCGCCCGCCGGCACGGTGCGCAGCGTCAGCCGGCACGGCACCCCGTCACCGTTGGAGATCCGCCGCTCCGGCGCCTGGCCGTTGGCGTCGGCGCCGCCATCCTGGAGCCGGCGGGCGATCTCGAGGGGAAGGGCGACGAATCGGATGGCGGGCATCGGTGCCTCCTCGGGCGCGTGGTGTGTCGCCGCCAGGGATGCCCGAGCCGCCGCGACGGCTCTATCCGCGGCTTGCGGGGGCGGTCAGAATGGCGCGTCGAGAGGCGAGGAGAGCGACGCGATGACCTGGATACGCACGGTTCCGTACCCCGAGGCGACTGGCCGGCTGAAGACGCTGTACGACCGGGTGAAGGGGCCGGGCGACAACGTCGACAACACGTCGTTGACATTAGTGTAACTGACGTCGATCATCGGGCTCGAACAACCCGGAGCCCCGCCGGTGACATCAAGCCAGCCCCGTGCCTACTCCTACATCCGATGGTCCAGCGAGAAGCAGCGAGCGGGCGACAGCCTGCGGCGCCAGACTGAGGCCGCTCGGAAATGGGCACAGGCTCGGGGGCTGGAACTGGACGAGTCCACGAGCTACCTCGACGCGGGCGTTTCGGCCTTCTCAGGGACCAATGCAGAGACCGGTCGGCTCGGGGAGTTCTTGCAGGCCATCAAGGACGGCATCGTGCCGCGCGGCTCCTATCTGCTCGTCGAGAGCCTAGACCGCATCAGCCGACGAAAGCCCCGGCCTGCGGTACGGGTGATGGAGAGCATCTGCGACGAGGGGGTCGCGGTCGTTACCCTCGCCGACGGACGGACCTACACGAAGGACAGCCTAGACGACGACCCGATGTCGTTCATCTACGCCATCATGGTCGCGATGCGGGCGCACGAAGAGGTTGCCACCAAGTCGATGCGGGTTCGGGCCGCCAGGGGACGGAACCGGGAGCAGGCCGCCGCGGGGATCAAGATCACCTCAAAGACCCCCGCATGGCTCATCCTGTCGGCTGATCGTAAGTCCTTCGTGGTTGACGAGAAGAAGGCAGCGGTGATCCAGCGCATCTACGAGATGTACGATGCTGGTCTGGGAACCACCACCATCGCCCGGACCCTGAATGAGGACGGAGAGCCGACGTTCGGCGGTGCTGCGGGGTGGATGAAGCAGTACGTGGGCAAGATCCTGCATTCCAAGGCGCCTGCCGGCACGTTGGAACAGCACGTCCACCGAGAGCCGGGCTCGACGCAACCCCGTGTGACCAAGGTGGACGAGGTTCCGGGCTACTTTCCCCCTGTGGTCGACGCGGCATTGGCGGCGCGGGTGGCGCTGAAGGTCCAAGGAGTGCAGCCCAAGGGCCGACACGCACACCAGGTAGTGCGCAATCCCTTTGCCGGCGTCGGCCGTTGCCCGACGTGTGGCGGCTCCATCGTCCGGGTGTCGAACAGTCAACGGCACGGCAACGACCGGCTGATCTGCGCTCGGGCTCGGAGCAGGGCCTGCACCAATGGCAAATCTGTCACCCTGAGGTTCGTCTTAGACGCGCTACGGACCCAAGTGGGCCGGCTCCTGGACCCAACCGAGCAGGCCGGGACCGCCGACGTCCACGCGGTTCACGAGGCGGACATTGCCGTAGAGCAGGCGAGGGAGGCGGTCATCCAACTAGCCGAACAGATCGCGATGGACCCGTCCCGTGGAGTGATTTTGCGGGCAGCCATGGACATCGCTGAGACGCGTCTGGAGGAGGCTCAAGAAGCCCGGAAGCGGGCCGTAGAGGCCGCGTTGACTGCCGCCGGGCCGGCATGGAATGTCGAGAAGGCGCGGCTTTTGGGGGCCTTGGAAGCCGGGGACGTGCCGGGCGTCAACCAAGCCCTGCGGAGAATGGCTGCCGAGGTGGAGATCGACATCGCCGGTAAGACCATAACCGTCTTCTGGCGAACGGGGGTCTCTGGCTCGGTCGCCTGGGGCAGCGTGTTCCCGAAGTGGCCCCCTGCACCAGAGACCGACGTGGTCGGTCATGGCGGTTCGGCGTCCGAAATTTCACCCGGAGTTTCGTGAAGGGGATCACCTGCGCGCGTGCCTCGTGTCTTCCCCCGGTCCCCCGGCGGGCCGGCGGGTCCCTGTCGGGCGGCTCCTGAGGCCGGGGGGCACCCCTTCGCACCTGTCGTCGCCGGGGCTGCGGCTAGGGAGCGGCGGGGCCGGACCAGTGCTGTCCTGTCCCATTGGGGCAGGCCCTGGTGAGTCGTCTCGCCGTCCGCTCGGAAACGTCCCACACGAATGGGTCTTGATTTTTGGGGCAGTACGTCTTAGACCCTTGTGGGACACCACACAGCGGAGGCGGACATGCTCATCGGTTACGCGCGGACCTCGACCATCGAACAGGAAGCGGGCCTTGAAGCCCAGCAGCGGGACCTACAGACCCACGGGTGCGAGAAGGTGTTCTCCGAGCGGGTCTCCTCGGTCGCCCCTCGTGGCCAGCATGAGGCGGCCCTGGACCACC
>CAYNFA010000251.1:0-6126 GCA_964396345.1 uncultured Thalassobaculum sp. | reverse complement strand
CCGCTTGCCGTCGGGCGTGATCATCGGCGCGATCGTACGGGACGGCGAGGTGATTGTGCCGCGGGGCGAGACGGTCATCGTCGCCAAGGACCGGGTGGTGCTGTTCGCGACCTACGAGGCGGTCAAGAAGGTCGAGAAGATGTTCGCCGTCAGGCTGGACTTTTTCTGAGGCGCGCCGAGGTGTAAGGGAAGGCGTTCCCTTCGCGCGGAGATCCAGAATGTCACGCATCGCCTACGTCAATGGACGCTATGTGCCGCACGCTGATGCCGCGGTCCATGTGGAGGATCGCGGCTACCAGTTCGCCGACGGCGTCTACGAGGTGGTGCTGGTGTACGACGGCGCGATGGTCGACGAACTGCCGCACCTCGACCGTCTCGACCGCTCGCTCGGGGAACTGCGGATCCCACCGCCGATGACCCGGCCGGCGCTTCGATCGGTGATGCGGGAACTGCTGCGACGCAACCGGATCCGCACCGGGCTGATCTACATGCAGGTCACCCGCGGGGTCGCTCGCCGCGACCATCCGTTCCCGAAGAACGCCGAGCCGGCGCTGGTCATGACCGCCAAGCGGATCGCGCTGCCCGCGTCCGCGGCGATCGAAAACGGTGTGAAGGTCATCTCGATCCGGGACATTCGCTGGGAGCGTTGCGACATCAAGACCGTCGCCCTGCTGCCAAACGTTCTCGGCAAGCAGCAGGCGCGGGAAGCGGGCGCGCACGAGGCCTGGCAGGTGGACGACGCCGGCTTCATCACGGAGGGCACGTCGACCAACGCCTGGATCGTCACCAAGGAAGGGGAACTGATCACGCGCAGCGCCAACCAGTCGATCCTGAACGGCATTACGCGGCTCAGCCTGCTGCGGCTCGCCGAGCAGGAGGGACTTCGGTTTGTGGAGCGGTCCTTCACCCTGGAGGAAGCCAAGCAGGCGCGCGAGGCGTTCATCTCGTCAGCGACCGCTTTTGTGACTCCGGTCACCCAGATCGACGACGCCGTGATCGGCAACGGCAAGGCCGGGTCGGTCGGGCTCGGGCTTCGAAAGGCCTACCTCGACTATGCCGCCGACGCGGGGCGTACCGCGTGATCGTGCTGCAGCGGCCGCGGGCGGTGGTGTTCGACTGGGATTCCACTCTGGTTGACAACTGGGGCGGGATAACCCGGGCGCTCGAGCGGACTTTCGTCGCCATGGGACGGACGCCATGGACCGAGGTCGAGGTTCGCGCGAACGCCAAGATGTCGCTGCGCGATAGCTTCCCGATATTGTTCGGCGAGCGCTCGGAGGAGGCCACTCAGCTGTTTTACAGCGGCTTCGAAGCCGTGCATCTGGAGATGCTGCGAGCGCTCGACGGCGCCCCGGACATTCTGGAGGCGCTTCTGGCGCGCGGGATCCCGACCGCGGTGGTCAGCAACAAGAACGGCGGTTACCTGCGTCGCGAGGCCGCCCATCTCGGCTGGGACCGGTATTTCCATCGCATCATCGGCGCCACCGCCGCGCCGCGCGACAAACCGGCGCCAGACCCGGTCCATCTGGCGCTCGAAGGCACCGGCATCCCCGCCGGACCGGAGGTTTGGTTCGTCGGAGACTCTGCCGTGGATCTGGCCTGCGCGCACGCCGCGGGTTGCACTGCGGTGCTGATCCACCCTGAGAACCCACACCCAGAGGACGTCACGATTCACCCGCCAGCGGCGCACTTGAACGGCTGTCGCGCGCTTTTGCTCCAGTTAAACGATTGAGTAGGCATCCCCGATCATTATATGTTTAGCGGATATCTCGCACGTGCGAGATGGGGACGGCCGCTTCACGCGGAACCGACCGCCGAGCCTCAGGCTCTAACGATAAGGAATGCAAGATGGCCGCTGAAAAGAGCCAAAGCGTTCAGGACGTGTTTCTGAACAAGATCCGTAAGGACAAGACACCCGTAACCGTGTTTCTGGTCAATGGGGTAAAGCTGCAGGGGATCGTCACGTGGTTCGATAATTTCTGCCTCCTGCTGCGGCGTGACGCGCACTCTCAGCTGGTCTATAAGCACGCCGTGTCCACCATCATGCCGCAGCATCCGGTGCAGTTGTTCGACGCCAAGGAGGAGGCTGAAGGCTAACGAGGTTCCCATGGGTACCCGCGCGCTTGTCATCCACCCGCGTCTGAAGAACGAGGAGGAGACGGGGGAGGGTGCGCGCGATCCCGACGCCAGGCTGGAAGAGGCCGTCGGGCTGACCTCGGCGATTGACCTGCACGCCGCGCACGCCGAGGTGGTGACGGTCGCCAAGCCGCGCCCCGGCTCCCTGCTGGGCAGCGGACAGATCGAGCGACTGGCGCAACTTGTGGAGGCTTTGGAGATCGAGGTGGTCGTCGTCGACCGGCCTCTGACCCCGGTCCAGCAGCGCAACCTCGAAAGGGCTCTCAAGTCCAAGGTCATCGACCGCACCCAGCTCATCCTGGAGATCTTTGGCGCCCGCGCGCGCACCCACGAGGGTCGGCTCCAGGTCGACCTGGCGTCGCTGACCTTCCAGCGTTCCCGGCTCGTGCGGTCCTGGACGCACCTTGAGCGGCAGCGCGGCGGCACCGGATTCATGGGCGGTCCGGGCGAGAGCCAGCTCGAGATCGACCGGCGGTTGATTGGCGACCGCATCATCCGGATCCGCCGGGAACTGGAGGAGGTCAAGCGCACCCGGGAACTGCACCGCGGCGCCCGCCGCCGCGTCCCGTATCCGGTGGTCGCGCTGGTGGGTTACACCAACGCCGGCAAATCGACGCTGTTCAACCGTCTGTCGGGCGCGTCGGTGGTGGCCGAGGACCTGCTGTTCGCGACCCTCGACCCGACCATGCGGCGCATCGAATTGCCGGGTGCCCGGACCATCATCCTCTCGGATACCGTCGGATTCATCTCCGACCTTCCCACCCATCTCGTCGCCGCTTTCCGGGCCACCCTCGAGGAGGTCACAGAGGCTGACGTGGTCGTGCACGTCCGCGACATCGCCCATCCCGACTCCACCGCCCAGAAATCCGATGTGATGGTGGTGCTGGCCGACCTGGGCATAGACGAGACCAGTCGCCCGGGGCGGATGCTCGAGGTCTTGAACAAGATCGACCGGCTTCCGGAAGACCAGCGCCTCGCGCTGAAGCAGAGGGTCGGCGGCAACGAGCCGGTCGTGGCAGTATCGGCCATCACCGGCGAGGGGATCGAGCACCTGACGGCGGCGGTCGCTCGACTGCTCGGTGTCGACGACCGGCTGTGCGGCTTCGTCCTCGACCCGGCCGACGGCGCCGCCATAGCCTGGCTCCACGCCCACGGCGACGTGGTCGAGCAGACCGACGGGGAGGGCGGAACCGAGGTTACCGTCCGCCTGGCGCCGGCCGACGTGGCGCGCTTCGAGAAGCGCTTCGCCAACACCATCCAGCGGCCGCCAGACTGAGCTGACCTGCGAAGCCTGAGGGCTATCGGGTACGGGTCTCGGAAGCGCTCCCCACCGGATGACATCGTGCTTCAGCTGGCGGGTGGCGGCCCCGACGAGCGACTCGGGTCGCCGTGAGATCGCAGAAGCCAGTCGGCGAAGGCCTCGATCAAGGGGTTGGTTCCGTTCATCGCCGGAATGACGATGAAGTAGGCCCGACCGGACTGGAGGACGACATCGGAAATCGGCACTAGGTTGCCACTAACCAGTTCTTCTTGGACGAAGGCCGGCTGCGCGAGAGCGACCCCCATGCCATTGAGCGCGGCATCATACGCCTGGGCCGAGTACTCGAAGGTGACCCCGGTACGGTAATCCGTTGCTTTGGCGCCGGCGGCGGTGAGCCACATGCTCCAGTCATCGGGTCTGGTCAAAGCAGAAAGCAGGGTGAATCCCAGCATTTCATCGATACTCAGCGGCCCCGGGCCGGACAGCAGTTTCGGACTGCAGACCGGCATCAGCGTCTCTTCGAGCAGACGATGCTCCTGCAGTTGGCGCCAGCCGCCGAAGCCACATCGCACTGCGATATCGACATCGTTTCGGTGCAGTTCCGACCAGTTGTGTGAGGTCGTGATACGCAGTCGAACCTGCGGATGTTCATGTCGGAACTGGGCCAGGCGGGGAATGGCCCAGCGTGTCGCAAATGTTGTCGGCAGGTCGATGTTGAGGCTTTCGCCCGCGCCGATTCCGAAGCTTTCATTGGTGGCGTTGGCCAGCGAGTTGAAGATCTTCTCCAGGACGACGGAATACTCCTGGCCGCGCTTGGTCAAGGTCACCCGCTGACCCTTCCGCACGAGGAGGCGGCCTCCGACATGATCCTCCAGCTTGGCCACTTGGCGGCTGACGGCGCCATGGGTGACGCATAGCTCGTCAGCGGCTCTTGTGAAGCTCTGGTGACGTGCCACGGCTTCGAACATGCGCAGCGCGTTCAGGGGAGGCAGGTTCCGGTAGACCATTTCAACTGGGCATCCTGTCTAGCCGGGCTGACGCACCCTAGGCTTGCCGCTGCCGGTCAACGCAACCAAAGTAGCGCGGAACCTCCTTGAACAGTAACCTGGATCAACCGAATCATCGGATGGTTCGGGTCACTATGAAGCCCATGAGGGAACACGCGCCAGAGGAGACCGGCGATGGCTACCTGGCGTCTACCGGCCGGATGTGCCGGAAGCGCGGGTTCTGCTCGAATGCCGATCTGCGATCACTGCCGGCGCGCAGCATCGCCCAGATCCGGCCCTCGATCGCCGCGAGTTCCTCGGATGCGGCAATGATCGGCTCGGCATGGCGTCGCGGAATCACCACTAGGCCATCGACGTCGCCGAGCAGGAGGTCGCCCGGGTTGACGGTGATCGCCGAGGCCGCCATTCCCGGAAGCTGCACCGGTTCCTGGATGGCCGACAGCGACCAGCGGCGGGAAGAGTTCAGCGGTGTGTGAAAGCTAGAGAAGGCGGGAAAGCCGAATGCCTTCAACTCAGCGGCGTCGCGGATGCCACCGTCAGTGACCAGCCCTCGGCACCCGCGACTCTGCATGCAGTAAGCCATCAGCCCGCCGATCATCGAGCCGACGGCGTGGCCGGATGAAGCGATCACGGCCACATCACCTGGAACGAGTCTCTCCTCCATGGCATACGGCGAGTAGCCAGGCCCCACTGGTGGGTTCTGCGCGGTGATCCTGTCATGGCCCTGGGCGCAGAACGCCCGGCCGACCAGCTTGGTCGCCGGGTCCAGCAGGCGCATCGCCGAAGACAAGGCGTGATTGGGCAGGCCGGCCTCGTCGAGGACGTCGCTGACGATCGAGGTATCCAGTCTTGCCAAGCGTTCCAGGAGCTTCTCGTCATCGTGTTCGGACATTGCGAACTATCTCCATGGTCTCGGGCGGTTCGGAAAGCCAGTCGCCGCTAAGCAGGTCTTGCGTCGACTGCCGAGCCGATCTTGCGCCGCCAGTGGTTGAAGGCCAGCAGAAGAGCGGCGATGCCGAGGCCGGTCAGGTCGCCGATCAATGACGGTTCCAGAAGGGCTATGGCTGCGATGAAGTAGCCGAGCCGCTCGACGACGGAGACCCGCCGGCCCAGATGGCCGACCGTCGCGACGGCCATCAGGCCGACCCCGATCAGGCCGCCAGCCGTGGCGCCGACGACCTGCCAAGTGTCGGCGTAGCCGATGAAGAACGCGGGGTTCCAGGCGAACATGAACGGTATGAGGAAGCCGCCGAGCGCCAGCTTGCTCGCCATAAGCCCGGTGCGCATGGGGTTGGATCCGGCGATGCCGGCCGCCGCGAAGGCCGCAATGGCCACGGGCGGCGTAATCGACGACAGGCACGCGTAGTAGAAGATGAACATGTGAGCCTGGAGCTTGCCGAAGCCGGCCTGCTCGAGAGTTGGAGCGGCGAAGGCCGCGGCCACGGCGTAGGCGGCCGGAGTCGGAAGGCCGCAGCCGAGCAACACCGTCAGCAGCATGGTGCCAATCAGCAGCAGGATGCGCGAGTCGCCGGCGAGTTCGATGATCACGTAGCTCAGCCGGAAGGTGGCGCCGGTGATGTTTAGGGCGCCGATGATGATGCCGGCTGTTGCGCAAGCCAAGCCGACCGTGACGATCGCCGCGCTGAACGTCTTCAGGAAATCCGCCAGTTCTGGAAACCGGCTGTGGCTTCATAAACGCTATAAATGAAATGCTTGTGCAAG
>CAYNFA010000250.1:4257-6130 GCA_964396345.1 uncultured Thalassobaculum sp. | reverse complement strand
ACCGTGGCCGGCGCGACGATCGTCGTCGGCTCCGGCCTCTACACCTGGTGGCGCGAACGGGTGCGGGCCCGGGCGCGCCGGGGGTGACCCCCTCGACACGGCCGGCAGGGCTGGCTTAAATCTGGAACAGCGTTTCACACGCCGAACCCGGTGCCCCCGCGCCCGCTCGGCGATTTCAGAAAATCCTAGGGAGACGAGAGAATGCGCAGCTATTCGCTGATGGAGCCCGGCAAGCCGTTCCAGACCATCGACAAGCCGGACCCGACCCCGACCGGCACCGAGGTGCTGCTCAAGGTCACCCGGGCCGGTGTCTGCCATTCCGATATCCACATCTCCGACGGCTATTTCGACCTCGGCGGCGGCAAGGTGCTCAACATCGTCGACCGCGGCCAGAAGTTCCCGATCACGCTCGGCCACGAGGTGCTCGGCGAGGTCGTGGCCCTCGGCCCCGACGCCAAGGGCGTGACGATCGGCCAGACCATGCTGGTCCATCCCTGGCTCGGCTGCGGCGAGTGCTCGGCCTGCAAGGCGGAGCAGGAGAATCTGTGCCCCTCGATGCGCTCGATCGGCATCTTCCGGGACGGCGGCTACGCGACCCACTGCATGGTCCCGAACGCCAAGTATCTGGTCGACATCGGCGACGTCGACCCGACGGTGGCTACCCCGTACTCGTGCTCCGGCGTGACCGTGTACTCGGCGCTCAAGAAGGCGCTGCCGATCCGCGACGACGAGTGGCTGGCGGTCATGGGCGCCGGCGGCCTCGGCCTGTCGGCGGTCACCATCGCCAAGGCGATGGGCGTGAAGAACGTGATCTCGGTCGACATCGACGACGCCAAGCTCGAGGCGGCGAAGGCCATGGGCGCCACGGCCGTCATGAACACCAAGACGGCGGGCGCGGGGGCGGTCGCCGAACTGCAGAAGATGGCGGGCGGCGAACTGAGGGCGGTGGTCGACACGGTCGGCGGCGAAGCCACGGCGGGCCTCGCCATGGCGTCGGTTCGCAAGGGCGGGCGCTACGTGATCGTCGGCCTGTATGGCGGCCAGGTGACCATCTCGCTGCCGACCATCCCGATGCGGGCGCTGTCGATCATGGGCTCCTACGTCGGCTCGCTCGGCGAGTTGAAGGAACTGATGGAGTTGGTGAAGACCGGGAAGGTCAAGCCGATCCCGATCGAGACCCGCCCGGTCGAGGCCGCCTACGACACCCTGCAGGACCTGAAGGCCGGCAAGATCGTCGGCCGCGTCGTGCTGACGAACGACTGAGCGGCGCTCGCCGGACCTTCCGTCGCATTCCCGGTCCGAGCCGCTGCTGGCGGCCCGGACCGGGAGATTTCCGGAAACCACCGATCGGCAGAACCGGAAACCGGCGCCGGCGCCGACGATCACCGCAGCGACCTACCGCCATGGGTCAGGTCAACAGCGCTCGCCATATCCTGTAGCCGAGCGCGCTGGATCTTCAATCCATTGGGGCCGATGACGTTCGGGAACTCCGCCAGCGCCACCACCCGAACCGGAGCCTTGAACGCCGCCAGTCCGGCCCGGCAATGGGCGATCACCGCCGCCTCGTCAAGCGACACGCCCGGCGCCAGCACGACGAACGCGACCGGACGGCTGCCCTGCGGCGACGTTGCCTCGACCACCTGCGCCGCCGCAATGCCCGGCAACTCCAGGATCCGCTCCTCGATCTCCAACGGGCTGACCAGGAACCCCGACAGCCGCAGCAAATCGCCCTGCCGCCCGACGAAGGTGAACCCGCCGTCGCCGTCGAGCCTGGCGAGGTCGCCGGTCCGGAACCAGCCATCGGCCGTGAAGGCGGCGGCGGTCGCCTCGGGGTCGCCGTCGTAGCCCACCATCAGATGCTCGGAGCGCACCT
>CAYNFA010000250.1:0-4247 GCA_964396345.1 uncultured Thalassobaculum sp. | reverse complement strand
GCAGGGCCCCGATCTCGCCTGCCGGTACTGCGCCCCCGGTCTCCTGGTCGACGATACGGACCTCGCCGTGGATCCCGACGGGTGTGCCGCCACCGGCATGACGGCGCTCGGCCGGCTCGACCGGCCGCCGAAGCGCGAAGAACGAGAACGTCTCGCTCATCCCGAACGCCCCGAGGATGGGCACTCCACGGGCGTCCGCGGCAGCGGGAAACCCGGAGAGGGTGGTGTTGAAGGCGGCAAAACCGACGGCGCGGAGATGCGGGAACGGCCGCTCCCCCATGCCGAGGGAGTCAGCCGCGTGCAGCAGGCGGTTGAGCAGATCGTCCGTACCCGACAGGTGCGTCACACGGTGTCGCACGATAAGGCCGACCGCCACCGTTGGCTCGAACGCCCTCGGCAGCACCATGTCGGCGCCGGTGGACAGGCAGGCGAGCAGTTGGGTGTAGCCGAACACGCCGCAGAACGGCAGAGCGTGGAACACCACCACGCCCGGGTCGGAGAGACGGAAGGCACGGGCGACGTCGGCGCCGTGGGCGACCGCCCGGTCCTGGGCGTGCAGCACCAGCTTCGGTCGTGAGGTGGTCCCGGAGGTGGTGAAGATCGCGAACGGCGCTGACTCCGGGATCGCCGGCAGCCGCCAGGGCGCCGCCTGTTCCAGCGCCTCGTAGGCGACGGTCGGGGCCGGAAGGGTCGGGGGGACGGCCGGCGCGCCGACCAAGATGAGGTGTCGGAGCCCCCGCAACGCTGCCGCATCCACGCCGGCCAGGATCGCCGGTTGGTCGTCACCGTCGACGACCGGCGCCAGCACCAGTGCCTTGGCCCCGGACCGGCTGACGATGTCGGCCAGTTCGGTCGCTCGGAACCGCGGGTTGACCGCCACCGTGACCGCGCCGAGGCCGGCGCACGCCAAGTGCAGGGTCAGGTACGGCAGGCCGTTCGGCAACCAGAACGCCACCCGATCGCCGAGGCCGATCCCGAGCCCGGCGAGGCCGCCGGCCACCCGGACCACACGCCGGTGCAGTTCCTCCCAGGAGACCGAGACGGCTTCGGTGTGGATGGCGGGCGCGTCACCGCGCCGGGAGGCCGTCCGCTCGAGCAGAAGTCCAAGGCCGCTCATGGGGACACCGTCATGTCGAGTTCGGCGGTCACCCTGCCGGCGGCGTTCCTGGTTTCCAGCCGGGTAAGCCGCCCGGCGGCGTCCCGCCGCCCGGCCAGCACCATCCGGTCGTCCCAGAACACCGGCCGGCGGAACCGAGCCCCCACTTCCCACGGCGCCGACGGCCCGTTTTCCTCGGCGAGACGTCCGACCATCCAAAGCATGGTCATCAGGCCCTGAGCCAGCGGCGCCCGGTAGCCGAAACGGGCGGCGAATACCGGGTCGAAATGGATCTCGTTGCCGACGTCGCCGGAGAACACTCGCACCTGATCGGGGATCAGCACCTTCTCGGCCAGAATCTCCATGGCGTCGGATTCCGCCAGTGGAGCGGCGCCGCCACCGCCCATGCGTGTCGGATCCGGCAACAAGCCGACATGCTCGGCGACCGCGGCCACCATACCGTCGGAGCGGACCACCTCGAAGCGCTGCACCAAGTGCCGGCCGCGCGGAACAGCGCCGAGGCCGACGGTGACGCCACGGACGGTGACCGTCTCGCCGAGCGGTACCGCCACCGCATGGCGCAAGCGCTGCTCGACATGGACGTAGCCGTCGATGTCCTGACCCGCGCCGGTCATCGAGCGGAACCCTTCAAGCGCCCACAGCACTGGCTCGGCAACGTCGCCCCAGACGGCGGGGTCGACGCCAGACGCCTGAAGCCGCTCGCGTTGATAGCCGGCGGAGCGGGTTATTACCCGTTCGGGAAATCGGAAGCCGGGGACGAAGGACGGCCCCTCGCGCATGATCAGTCCTCGATGCCCGCTGCGTCGTTCGGGCTGCCAAACGCGGTGTAGCCGCCGTCCACCGTCAGCACCGTGCCGGTGACGGTGCTGGCAAGCGGCGAGGCCAGGAACACCATCGCGTTGGCGATGTCGTCGGGCGCCAGCAGCTCGCCGATCGGCGTGCGTCGCCGGATCGCCTTCGGGTCGAGCTTGCCCCGGGCGATCAGCCCCTCGACGAACGGCGTCCGGATGTAGCCGGGCGCAATGGCGTTAACCCGGATGCCATCCTGCGCCCATTCGCACGCCAGCGCCTTGGTCAATCCGATCACCCCGTGCTTGGCGGCGGTGTAGGCGTTGCGGCGCGGCAGGGCGTGGGTGCCGGCGATCGAGGAGATGTTCACGATCACCCCGTGGCGGTGCCGCATCATCTCGACCGCCGCCCGCTTGGCCGTCAGGAAGGTGCCGGTCAAGTGGACGTCGATCAGTCGCTGCCAGTGGTCGCGGGTCTGCTCGACCGTGGGCACGAAGGTGTCGGGCAGGCCGGCGCAGTTGACCAGCACGTCGAGCCGGCCGAACGCCTCGCAGGTGGCGTGCACCATGCGGTCGACCGCCGCCTCGTCCGAGACGTCTCCGCCGATGCCGCGGTGGCTGCCGCCCAGTTCAGAGGCGCGGCCGGTTGCCGTCTCCTCGTCCAGGTCGGCGACCATCACCCTCGCGCCGCGCTGAGCGAAGGCCCGCGCCGCTGCCCAGCCGATGCCGCTGGCCCCTCCGGTGATCAGCACCGCCTGGCCGGTGAAGTCGGTGTCGTCGCGCATTCGGCCGTTCCTCGGGGATCTGAACCGGACGGGGGTCTCCGCCGGTCGACCGCTAGGTTAGCGTCCTGATAGGAACGTGTTAATGCCGGACTTCACCGCGCCACGGCGGGGGAGGCCGGTGCCGAAAGCGCCTCGTGCAGCTCTTGCGCCACTGCCCTCGGCCAGAACGCCCGGTAGGCTTCGGCGTCGCCCGGCCGACGCCCCGGCCCGAGTTCCGGCGCCACTTCGGCGACCGCGGCCTGCAGGATCGCGTACGGTCGCCAGCCGACCAGGATGATTCCGGGCGTCCCCGGCCGGCGGACGATCAGGGCCGGGAAGCGGCCGATGCCTTGATAGCGCGCTTCCTTGAGGTCTTCCCGGAACGCTTCCTGCGTCGCCGGACCGTCCAGGTCCTCGCCCAGACGGTCGGGATCGAGCACCTCCGGGTTCTGGCGTGCGCATTCGGCCGCCAGATCCAGCAGGACCTCGCGCCGGGCGATGTTGCGGCGCTCAGTCATCGCCGCCTCACGCAACCGGCGCAGGTACAGGTCGGCCGCCTGGGGCGACTGCAGTTCCGCTGCCTTGACTGCCAGGCAAGCCGGCCAGGATGAGGCCGGCTGGTCGTGCATCCAGAGGCCGGTGTCGATCGGCATGCCGGACATGTGCTGCGCCTGCATCCAGAGCGGGCCCATCTGGGCGGGCCGGTGGACGGCGTTGACGGGATCGTCGTAGCGGTCCCAGCCGCGGATCATGCCGCCCATGCGATACCGCCAGGCAAGCCGCCCGGCGAATGCGTAGAGCAGGAGCCGCCACTGCGGCTCCTGTGCCCACGACCAGCAGCACAGCGGGTCGGTGTAGTAGATCAGCTCAACGGCGGCGTTCCCGGTGTCGTCCGCCATGGCCGACGTCCGCCCTACTGCAGGCTCTTGGGGTTCTGCAGGGCGTCCTGCGGATACACGGACCACTGGTTCTCGCCCTTTGGAACCATCGACGAGACTTCCAGGCTGCGCTCCTTGCTGAGCGCCTTGTCCTTCTTCTTGACCTGCTGCTGGGTCATCTTGGAGCCCGTCGGCTGGTGGTCGACCTCGCCATTGGTATCGACGACGTGCTTGATCGGGTCGTCGATGTAGTCCCAGTGCTCACCCTTGCCCCACGGACCCTGTCCCTCGTTCCACGGGCCCCGCACTTCGGTGCCGTTGGACAGGTTGAAGTAGCTGTGGGTGTAGCGCGGATCGCCCTGCAGGATGCCCGGCGGGAAGTTCGGCTGGATGGTTTCCAGGGCCGCGGCGAACATCTGGAAATGCGCGATCTCACGAGTCATCAGGAACCGCAGCGTGTCTTGGACATGCGGGTCGTCGGTGAACTGCAAGAGGTACTAGTAGACGATCTTGGCACGGCTCTCGGCCGCGATGTTCGAGCGCAGGTCGACCGTCGGGTCGCCGTTGGCGTCGACATAGGTGCCGGACCACGGATAGCCCTGGCTGTTGGTCAGGGTGGGCCCGCCGCCGGAAAGCACCAGGAACTGCGGATTGACCATGGCCTCGTGGATGACGTCCTGCTTCTCGCCCGGACCCTTCA
>CAYNFA010000249.1:0-6161 GCA_964396345.1 uncultured Thalassobaculum sp. | reverse complement strand
TGTTCGCGATGACGCCGCTGCTGTGCCACGGCATCGGGGCGCGCGGCCTCGACCCCCGGCCGTACCTGATCGCCCTGGCGGGTGCCGCGAACGCCGGCTCGGCGGCGACCATCATCGGCAACCCGCAGAACATCCTGATCGGCCAGGCTGGTGGCCTGGATTTCTGGTCATTCCTCGCGGTCTGCGGTCCGCCGGCGGTGGTGGCGCTTGTGGTGGTGTACGCAACGGTGGCGGTGATCTGGCGACGCGCGCTCGACGCGCCCGGCCAAGCCCCGTCGCGGGATCGCCCGGCGGTGCATCGCTGGGGCATCGCCAAGGGCGCGATCGCCACCGTCGCCCTGCTGGCCTGCTTCGCGCTGCCGCTGCCGCAGGCGACCGGCGTTCTGATCGTCGCCGGGGCGCTGCTGGTGACCCGCCGTCGCACCACCCGGGACATGCTGGCGCATGTCGACTGGCCGCTGTTGCTGCTGTTCGTCGGGCTGTTCGTGATCACCGACGCGCTGGCCGGGCTGACGATGGTCGGCGACGCGGTCGCCGGCCTGCAGGTGGCCGGCGGCGACCCGAGCCGGTTGGCGGTGCTGGCGCCGCTGACGCTGGTCGCGAGCAACACCATCGGCAACGTGCCGGCGGTGGTGCTGGTGCTGGCGCTGCGCCCGGACCTGCCGGAGGTCACGTTGCAGGCGCTCGCTTTGTTGTCGACCCTGGCCGGCAACCTACTGCTGGTGGGCAGCCTCGCCAACCTGATCGTCGCCGAGCGCGCCGCCAGCGTCGGCGTGCGCCTGTCGTTCCTCGACCACGCCCGGTGCGGTGTCCCGATGACGCTGGTGTCGATGCTGTTCGCGGTCGGCTGGCTGTTCCTGGTTGCCTGAGAGTCACGCCGCCGAGGGTGCGTGCTATGATGGCTGCCATGCGTTGGATCGTGTGCATGCTGATGCTGCTGGCCGGCCTCGCGGCCGGGCGCGGCGCGGTCGCCGAGGCCGAACTGGCGGTCGACCTCGAACTGGTCCTGGCGGTCGACGTTTCCGGTTCGATCGACCCGTCGGAGGCAGCGTTGCAGCGCCAGGGCTACGTCAGGGCGCTGACCAGCCCGGAAGTGATCGGTGCCGCGACCGGCGGCCCGCACGGCCGGATCGCCGTCAGCTATCTGGAATGGGCCGGTTTCGAGCATGTCCGGCTGCTGGTCGGATGGAATCTCATCGACGGCCTGCCGGCTGCCGAGGCGTTCGCCGCCCGCCTGGCCGACGCCGACGTCGTGTCCGGCCAGCGTACCTCGATCAGCGGCGCGGTACTGTCCGCGCTGCCGCTGTTCCGCGGCAACGGTTTCGCGGGCACTCGGCGGGTGATCGACATTTCCGGCGACGGCCCGAATAACAACGGCCTCCCGGTGCTCGCGGCCCGCGATGCCGCGATCGCGGCCGGGGTGTCGCTGAACGGACTGGCGATCCTGAACGACCGTATCGGGCCATACGGGTTTCCCGTCCTTGAGGATCTCGACGTCTATTTCGAGGAGTGCGTGATCGCCGGGCCCGGCGCCTTCGTCCTGGTCGCGGAAGGGTTCGAAGACTTCGGCGCGGCGATCCGGCGCAAGCTGGTGTTGGAGATAGCCGGCCTCGCTCCAGACCGACCGGCAGTCCATCGCGCCCGCGGCTACGACTGCCTGATCGGCGAGCGCCAACTCGGCGACTGGCTCCGGCGCAACCCCTTCGACCAGTGACCGGCAGGCATCAGCCGCTACCCCATGAATCCGCAGCGGTAAAGCTGGACGTGAAAGTCGCGCAGGATGCGCTCCTTCTCGTGGGTCGGCACCGCCGCCACCAGTTCGCCCTCGAAATTCGGGCGCTTGAGGTGCTTGATCACGATCTTGCGGGCCAGCTGCGACGCCTTGCCTTCGGGCAGCATCTCGGGCGTGCACATCGCCAGCAGCATGAAGGCGCGCACGTGCAGCGGGCGACTCGGATCGTCGACCCGTTCGAGGATGCGGTCGTCGACGATGTAGCTGGCGAGCAGTTCGTCGAGCCGGCCGGTGATCCGGGACTTCAGCCCGTCTTCCAGGCCGGATACCCGGACCTTGTGGAACACGGCGGTGATCGTTTGCATCTTCTTGTTCGGCGGACGGCTGTCCTTGACGATCTCGCGGACCGATTCCGGCCGGACGAACAGCCCTTCGAGCTGCTGGTTGATCTCGTCGCCGATCGTCGACGCCAGCCGGCTCTCGGACAGGGCGAGCAGGTAGGCTGCCTTGCGCGCCGGGTCTGCCAGGGTCGGTAGTAGGCGCCCGGTGGCCTCTTTCAGTCCTGCGACGCCGCCCTTGTTCAGGAGCCGAGACTGCCGGTGGGTCAAGGCTTCGGCGATCGATCCTCCACCGAACAGATCATCCGCGGGCATCAGCTTGCCGATCAGCGACCGGAAGGCCTCCTCCTCCTCATCTGGCTCGCCGCGGGTGAGCGGGCTCTTGGCCTCGATCTGGCGCCGAATGCGCTCGATCAGCATGGCCTGACTGTCCGGAAGGGCGTTCTGGCCGATGAGGGTGTTCAGTCGACCCGCCAACGCCTCCGGCGAGTCAGATGATCGGCCCTCGCTCTCGGTCTGAAACTGGCCCTGTGCCAAGTCGACCAGCGCGGCGACCGCAGCCCCAAGGTTCGGCTGCAATCCGATCAGGTCCTGGAGCGTTTCGGCGTTCGCCAGGACGTCGGAGATGAAGGTGTCGACCAGCGCGCGGACCCGTTGGTCTTCGGTCGGCTCGGCCCAGTCCACGGTCTGCGCCAGCTTTCCGAAGAACGAGCGCTGCTGCACGAGTTCGCGCGCCACCAGCACCCGTAGCATGAAGTCACACTCGTCCGGCCGGGTGACGGCGATGACCTTCTCGACCGCAGCTTCGAAACCCTCGGCGCGGATGGTCGGCAGTTTCTTTTCGGATGCCGCGCGCGCCTTGGCGGTGATCTCGTTCAGGAAACCATACAGGGCATCCCGGCGCGCGTTGGTGTCGATGTCGTCACGCCCCTTCGCTTGCAGCGCGGCGACTTTGCCGACCCCCGACGCCATCAGGGTGTCGGCGTCGGTAATGCGTCGAAGCTCGCGAAAATCGTGCATGACCTCGGCGGCGGTCACGCTGTTCTTGTCGAGATACGCACGGAACAGTCGATTTATGGTCTGACGGCCCCGACCGGCATATATTTCCTCCACCGTCTCGCAATATGGCGCCTCGTCGACGTCGTTGACGAATATTTTGCCGCTGTCACGCACCTCGCGGGTCTGTTCGAAGACCACTTTCTCCCGCGCCGTGTCCCCGCGCGCTACCTCGCGGATCACCCGGACACCGGAAACGCCCATCTTTGACAGCGACTTGCGAGCGATCGCCTCGGCGTCCGATTGCGACGGCGTCGTGGTCTCGATGGTCCAGCGCCCTTCCCGGCACGCGTGAACCTCAAAGCTCTCGTTCTTGCCTGACATTCCACTCCTCCGCGCATCGCGCGGCTAACCAAGCAATCTCTATTCCAAAATCTGACCGGCCGGAAGCCGCGGGCAATGCGGGATCTTTTCAACCGCCCGAGGCGCCTCCATTTACTGTTTATGCAAGCGCTCCCGGACCTCGCACCGCCGCCCTCGCTTCCCATGGACCTGTCGACCGCGCGGGCGGTCGTGGACGCCGCGATCGACCGTTGGGGGGCAGGGAGGCGGGACTTGATCGCACCGTTCGTGGATCGCCATTTCGGATTCCGGGGGGCCGCGCGGCTGCACCGCAAGGCGCTTGGTTGGGACATCCTGCGCGCTCCGGCCAACATCGCGCTCGTCCCTCCGCAACTTGGACTGCACGCTGGCGGCGTGCTGGCCTCCCGGCTGGGCGCCCGCAAGACCGGATACTGGATGTCGTCGCGCCGCCTGCTGCTGAGGACCGACGTCGATCGCGAGATCGAGTGGCTGCTGTGGTCCGAGTTCCTGGAACTGCCGCACACCGATGGCACGCGGGTGTCGGTCCGCGACACGCTTGCCGAAAGCATGCTGGCCGATCCGCGGCTGGGCCCGGCGGTCGGTGAGCCGTTGGCTGAGATCGCCCGCCACGCGGGTGACCCGGAGATCCGCCGCCGCATCGAGGATACCATTGCCGCCTACACCGGCACCCGCGCCGCCGCCGCCGATATCAGCGGCGCGTTTCTAAGCCTGGGTGCCGGTTACGCGGTGGCGCAGCAGATCACGCCGGGCGTTTGGACGCTCGGGCCGGTGCTGGCGACGGCGCTTGCCCAGAAGGCTGCGGTTGCGGGGTTTCCGCTCGGCGCGGGCCTGGGTGGTGCGTGGTACGGCCCTTGGGCAGTCGCATCGACCACCCTCGGCCTGGCCGCGGTCGCCGCGGTGGTGGCGGCGTTCGCAGGCCTGGTCGCCGACCCTGCGCAGCGCGCGCTCGGCATCCATCGTCGCCGCCTCGACCGCATGGTCCGGACCATCGAGACCAACCTTCGCGGTCACGGGCCGGCCGCCTTCGCGCCACGCGATCACTACGTCGCCCGCCTGATCGATCTGGTCGATATGGTCAGGGCCGTCCAGCGTGCGGTCAGCGGTGGCTGAAGGACGATCGGCCCTGACCGCGGGGGACCGGGGTGCCGCTCACTCGTGGTCGAGTGACCGTAGCGGAGGGCTCGATGGCCAGCTCCCCTCGCCGACGATCTCTCGGCCGGACGCTCGGGATCCAGGAGATTCCGGTCGTTGATCTCGGCCCGCAGCTTGACGGCAGCGACCCAGAGACCGTCGCCCGGGAACTGGGTCGTGCCGCCTCAACGGTCGACTTAGTGTACGTGCGCAACCACGGCGTCTCGCCCGAGCTTCGGGCGGCGATGATGGCTCAGGCGGAGCGGTTCTTCACCCAGCCGCCGGATGCCAAGATCCAGTTTCACATCCGCCAGTCGTCGGTCCACCGCGGCTATTTTTCCGCTGTTCGAAGAGAACACCAACCCCGATTTGACTGCCGACCTGAAGGAGGGCCTGGACCTTGGTCGCGACATTGGTCCCGATGCCCCGGAGGTTGTCCAGGGTCTGCCGCTGCATGGACCCACCCAGTGGCCGGACGACCTGCCGGGCTTCCGGCAGACCGCCGAGATGTATTTCGCAGTGATGCGCGCGCTGGCGGAAAACCTGATGCGGGGATTGGCGCTCGCCCTTGATCTCGATCCGTCCTACTTCGCCGACAAGATTGACCGGCCGTGCGCCCCGATGCGCCTGATCAACTTTGGCGATCAGATGGCGCGCTGAACCAACGGACGATTCCAGGCGACGCCGCACCGCGTGATCAACAACATCCGGGCGCGAGCGGTACTCGATGCCGTTCTTCTTCGATCCGAACTGGGACGCGCTGATCGAGGCGCTGCCCGGCACGGTGGCGCCAGGCGAGGCGCCACGGTTCCCGCCGGTGCTGGCAGGGCCCTATCTGCTAGTCGCGCTTCAACGATACCTTCGCCTATCGCAAGCAGGAGGCGGGAGAGGGCTGATCGCACCACCTCTTTGAATGATCCGCGTGCTGGCGGATGGCGTAAAGCAGCCGCTCACGCCGACACCGTGCCCCTCGCAAGGGTCGCCGGTCATGAAGTGTGCCGACTGCGAACGCATCGATCACCTGCTGCACGAAGAGACGGTGCTGTGGATCGCCATGCCGACCGTCGAGAGCCTGCGGCGCGTCGACGGACTCTGCGTCTTGAACCGATGGCCGCTCGCCGCAATCGGGACGAAGGGCCTGCGGATCGATCTGGCCCGGAGTGAGGTCGATCGCTTCGTGACCGGGCTCTATGGTGAGCTCAAGGGTCCGGAACTGGCCGAAATGCGTGTGGTCCCGACCGACGGCCGCGAACCGGGGCCGAAGGATCTGGGCCGGGTCATGGGGGCGATGTCTTCGGCAATCGGTTCAAGGCGGGATGGTTGGTCGATGCCCTCGAGGCCGGCCGCTACACCACCTGGTTCCAACCGATCGTGCGCGCGGCGGACCCCGATCCAGCCCGTCCGTTCGCCCGCGAGGGATTGTTTCGCCTGCGCGACAGCGACGGCACAATGAACCTCCGGGGCATGTCTTTGCCGTCGCTTCCGACGCCGGGCTGTTGTTCAGTCTTGACTTGGTGGCGCGGCGCTCGGCGGTCGAAGCGGCGGCGCGGGCGGGAATCCGTTCCAAGATATTCGTGAAC
>CAYNFA010000248.1:0-6175 GCA_964396345.1 uncultured Thalassobaculum sp. | reverse complement strand
CCGCGCTCAGCCGGGAAACCCGGGCGACGATCGCCTCGACGGCGAGGTCGGCCGAGCGCACCGCGCCCTCCTTCCAGCCCCACCAGTAGCTGAGGAAGTCGCCGGCCAGCAGGACGTTGCCCTCGGGGACGGTCAGGCGGAAATACGCGTCGCGGTCGGTCTCGGGGGGATTGTCCTGCCAGCCGCCGGCGAAGTGCGGCATGTTGTGCCAGGCGATCGACAGCGCCCGGTCGGTGCGCACCCAGTTCGAGAACCCCGGGTGCAGCTTCTCGCCACCCTCCAGCGCCAGCGCCACCCGGTCCTCGTGCGACAGCCGCCCGAACGCCTCGGCGACGGCGCCGTTGTTGTAGGCGCCGGTCAGCACGCCGGTGCCCGAGAAGAAGCCGTCGGACGGGTACCAGATCTGGCGGATCGGATGGTCGGTCCAGCTGATGCCGCCGTAGATCTCGTCGTCCTGCTCCCAGAACCGCCGGGTCGCCTGCCAGCCGAGCTTGAAGGCGGCGGCGTCGACGATCCGGCCGAGGGCGCCGGCGTAGGCCGGCGTGAAGTTGTTCTTCACCTTGGCCAGCAGCGACGGCGCCATGGTCGAGACGCAGAAATCGGCGGTCTCGCTGCCCTTGGCGTGGCCGACCCGCACACCGGTCGCGGTGTTGGCGACCTCGCCGACCGGGCTCTCGGTCACCACCAGGTCGCGGACCGTGCGGCCGCCGGGGATCGCCGCCCGCAGCAGGCCCCGGACGATCATGTCCATGCCGCCGGTCGGCTGCATCAGGCTGGTCTGCCAGTAGTCGGTCATGTCGTTGAACAGCCCGTTCTTCCAGAAGTCGGAGTCGAGCAGGGTCTTGAGGTCGACCTCCGGCATCAGGACGCCGGGGTTGCGCCCGGCGCCGGGCGGCACGGCGTAGCCGGACCGGTTCGAGCCGCGGTAGACCAGCCCGTCGCCCTGGCGCTGCAGGGCGCCGAACTGGCTCAGCATCTCCAGGAACACCGCGCGGTCGTCGGAGCCGAGCGAGGCGTCGAGGGCCGACGGATCGGGCACCTTGGCCAGCATCTCGGCGAGTTGGCCGCGCAGCTCGTGCTTGATCCGCCGCAACTGGACGCCGTGGCCGCCGAACGCCTTGTCGCTCTGCAGCAGGTTGGCGCGGCTGGCGAAGATGTAGGGCTCCATCGCCACGCCCAGCTCGCGGCAGTACTCCAGCACCGCGGTGTGCTGGTGCGGGATGCGCCCGGGACCGGCGTTGAGGTACAGCCCGTCGTCGAACGCGCAGGTCAGCGCCGGCCGCCCGGTCTCGGCGTAGCTGTCGCCCGGCCGCACGGTCAGGCTGCGGCCGCCGATGTGCCGGTTGGCCTCGATCACCCTGACCTCGAAGCCGGCGCGCGACAGCAGCAGCGCCGCCGTCAGCCCGGCCATCCCGGCGCCGAGGATCACCACCCGCCGGCCCTGGCCGATGGTCGCCGGGTAGGCCGGGATCCCGGCATAGGCCGGCGGCACCGCCAGCAACCCGAGCGTGGTCAGGCCGTGATAGACCGCGCCGGCGCCGCCGATGGCGGCCAGGCGCGTCAGGAATCCGCGGCGCGTCAGCGCCGGCTTGCCAAGCGTCATGCCGTTCCCCCTTGGCGCCCTGCCGGCGCCGTCGTTCCCGCGTCAATTCTTCCCAGGCAAAGTGTGTCGGATCGAGACCGGAATGTCGTCCAAAACCCGACACCGGGGGTTCCCCTGGGAAGGGCGCCGCCTCACTCGGCGTAGATCATCTTCCGGGTCATGCCGCCATCGACCACGATGGTCTGGCCGGTCACGAAGCCGGCGCGCTCCGACAGCAGCCAGGCGACCGCCTCGGCGACGTCCTCGGGCGTGCCGACCCGGCCGGCCGGGTGCTGGGCGCGGTCGGCCTCGCTGTGGCGCGGCTCGCGGCGCCGCGACGCCTTCTGCCAGGGGCCGGTCTCGATCCAGCCGGGCGCCACGCAGTTGACCCGGATCGCCGGGCCGAGCGAGACCGCCAGCGCGTGGGTCAGCGCCACCAGCCCGCCCTTGGAGGCCGAGTAGGCCTCGGTGTCCTTCTCGCTCATCAGCGCCCGGGTCGAGGCGATCGAGACGATGGCGCCGCGCCCCGAGGCGCGCAGGTGCCGGGCGGCGTGGCGGGCGAACAGCATCGGCGCCGTCAGGTTGACGTCCAGCACCCGGCGCCAGTCGGCGAGGTCGAGCGCCTCGAGCGGGCCGTTGGCGGAAATCCCGGCGTTGTTCACCAGGGCGTCGAGGCGACCGAAGGCGGCGACCGCGCGGTCGACGGCGGCGGCGGGCGCGTCCGGCTCGGCGATGTCGCCAGCGATGGTCAGCACCGCGTCGCCGTGCGACGCCGCGACTTCGGCCAGCGCCTCGGCGTCGCGGTCGACGGCGGCCACAAGCCAGCCGTCGCCGACCAGCCGGGCGACGACGGCGCGGCCGATCCCCTGGCCGCCGCCGGTGACCAGGGCGGCGGGGCGGCCGGGGTCCGGGGAGTTGGTGGTTCTGGTGGTGGGCATGGCGGTCTCCCGTCGCTTGCTGGGTCCCGGCTCTCCGCGGCTCCGCCGCTACGGCCGGGATGACGACAAGGTGGGGAGGCGTCGAGGCCCCGCCCCTGGCCGCAGAAGGGCCGCCCCACCGAGGACCGTCCCTGACCGAACGACACCCCCCACCACCGTCACCCCGGACGAGCGCGCCTCCGGCGCGATCGAGCCGGGGCCCACGCGGCGACGGGCGCCCCCCGCTCGCCCCCGGCCGCCGCCTACCCCTGCAGCATCTTCTTCAGGCGCAGGCGCAGCGCGTTCAGCTTGATGAAACCGGCGGCGTCCTTGTGGTCGTAGTTGGCGACCGCGCTCTCCTCGAAGGTCACCCAGTCGGCCGAGTACAGGCTCTTCTCGCTGTCGCGCCCGACCACCATGGTGTTGCCCTTGTAGAGCTTGAGGCGGACCCGGCCGGTGACGTCCTGCTGGCTGTAGTCGATCGCCGCCTGCAGCATCCGGCGCTCCGGCGAGAACCAGAAGCCGTTGTAGATCAGCGTGGCGTAGCGCGGCATCAGCTCGTCCTTGAGGTGGGTGAGGCCACGGTCCAGCGTGACGCTCTCCACCGCCCGGTGGGCGACGTGCAGGATGGTGCCGCCCGGGGTCTCGTACAGGCCGCGGTTCTTCATGCCGACGAAGCGGTTCTCGACCAGGTCGAGCCGGCCGATGCCGTGGTCGTGGCCGAGCTGGTTGAGCCGGGTCAGCAGGGTCGCCGGGCTCAGCCGCTCGCCGTCGATCGACACCGCGTCGCCGTTCTCGAAGCCGATCTCGACATAGGCCGGGATGTCGGACGCCTCCTCGGGCGACAGCGTGCGCGACCAGATGTAGTCGCCGGGCTCGGCCCACGGGTCCTCCAGCACCTTGCCCTCGGAGGAGGCGTGCAGCAGGTTGGCGTCGACCGAGAACGGCGCCTCGCCGCGCTTGTCCTTGGCGATCGGGATCTGGTTCTTCTCGGCGTAGTCGAGCAGCGCGGTGCGCGAGGTCAGGTCCCACTCGCGCCACGGCGCGATGATCTTGGTGTCGCGCTTCAGCGCGTAGTAGCCGAGCTCGAAGCGCACCTGGTCGTTGCCCTTGCCGGTGGCGCCGTGGGCGACCGCGTCGGCCCCGGTCAGCTCGGCGATCTCGATCTGGCGCTTGGCGATCAGCGGCCGCGCGATCGAGGTGCCGAGCAGGTAGCAGCCCTCGTACAGGGTGTTGGCGCGGAACATCGGGAACACGAAGTCGCGCACGAACTCCTCGCGCAGATCCTCGACGTAGATCTCCTTGACGCCCAGCAAGGCGGCCTTGGCGCGCGCCGGCTCCAGGTCCTCGCCCTGGCCGAGGTCGGCGGTGAAGGTCACCACCTCGCATCGGTAGGTGTCCTGCAGCCAGCGCAGGATGATCGAGGTGTCGAGCCCGCCGGAATAGGCGAGGACGACCTTCTTCGGGGAGTCGGCCATGATGCCCTCGTGTGGTGCGAAAACCCGGGCGCCAGGCGGCCCGGAACCGGGCGCGGAGTATAGGGAGGGCGCGGCGCGGGGCAAGGGGACGTTGCTGCTGTCAGGTCGGCGTCCGAGGCGCTGGCCGTCCGCTCCCTCGGGATTGCCGAAGGGCAGATACTTGCGGAAGCCGCCGCCCATTTAACCATGATCAACCGGCACCGGCCAATCCGACGCGGACGTTTCATTTTGCCGAGTGAGCATTCGCTTCCAAATTCAAGGTAGGCTTGTTCTTATGATTCGGTTCGTTGACCATGGGTAGGGGATACGCTTGGGGGGGGATGATGGAGAGCATTCAGTCTTTGATTGGGTATCAGCGTGCGGAATTCGATATTGCGGCGAAGCTATTTCGACGAAAATTTGGCATTCAGGCCTCCCTCGCAGCCGTCGGCGCGAGTTCAATTCTAGTTGTTGATTCAGAAACGATATATTGGATGGCTGCAATCAGTCTTGTGATTATGCTCGTTTGGTTATGGTTGGAGTTAAAATATCGATCGGTAAGGTCTAATGCTGAGCGCGCCCGGCGCGCGACGTTGATAATGGGCGGACTTGGAAAGCCGATTTCGCTCGCAGAATTGAACGATATTCAGGAGTGTCTGGTAGCGTCGGAGGAAGAGGCTAAAATACAAGAGGATCCAGACTATTTTGCGTCCAACTCTCCTGCCGGGGCTGCACGGCTCTCGGAGATTCTCGAAGAATCAACCTATTGGACTCTTAACTTGCAACGCGTCAGTGCCCGCGTAATGTGGTTCGCATTTGTTGTCGTCCTCCTTGGCTCTGGCGGCTCGTTCCTCGCGCTTCTTCCAAGTGCATCTTCAACTGAAATGATGACCATTGCCCGTGTAATTTGTTCTATATTAGTATTTGCTGTTGGAGCGGATCTTTTTGGCGCGGCGAGAGCCTATAGCGACACGGTAAGAACGCTGGACCGCCTCATGCACCGCTTCGACTCGGCCAAGGCCCGCGGCTACCCAGAGGCAGACCTCTTATTGATGCTGTCCGATTACAACGCGGCCGTTGAAAATACCCCGCTGAATCTGCCGCTCGTTTACGCCTTCAAGAAGAAAAAATTGAACCAGAACTGGGCTCGGCGCCGAGCGGCTTCGGTCGGGTGACGCTTATGCCAACCAATGTCGCTTCTGGTTTTGGCGAGTTCATCCGCAGAGTCCGGACAACACCGGCGGAAAGCGCTGCCGCCGCGAGCCATCGCGCAAGCATAAAAGCCAAGCTGGAGCAGGTTTTTGGAATGACCGCCTTCTTCCGGACTGGCTCGTTTGGGAGTGGCACCAACGTCTCTCGCTACAGCGATGTTGATTATTTCGCGGTCATTCCCACAGCGAATTTGAAGGCTAACTCCGGATTCAGTTTATCGGAGGTAGCAGCTTCACTACGAGAGCGGTTTCCTTTAACTGAGAACATTAGAGTCAATAGTCCTGGTGTTCAAATTCCCTTTGGGCTGGATGGTTCTGAGCATACGGAGGTGATTCCTGTGGATGCTACGGGAACGACCCGTCTGGGTTTCCGACAATTTGACATAGCGGATGGATACGGTTCCTGGATGTTCAGTGCGCCAGAATCCCATAAAGTTTTCGTAGATCATCATGATGCGAGGCTGAATGGGAGGCTTAAACCCCTTATTCGGTGCGTAAAAGCATGGAAGTTTTATAGAAATGTTCCCATCCGGTCGTTTTATCTAGAGATGTTTGTGACTTTCTGTATGTTGGAGGTTGCTACTATAGTATACTCTATAGACATTCCAGAAATATTTGATAGTCTAGTCATAAATGGCTGCAATAGCATCGATGATCCTAGATTTTCGGATATGACGATAAAGGGATGTTATACGGACGCACAGCGGGTAGACGCTTTGTCTAAGGCTGGGAACGCCGCTAAGTGGTCCAGCGAAGCTTGGCGAGCTGAGGCCGATGGCCGAACAGCAGAGGCGTTTCACATGTGGAACTTGGTGTTCAATTATGAATTTCCCAACTACAATCCCACGTAGGACGTGGTACCTGTTGCTAGCGCAGCCAGCGGTTCTAGCTGCTCTACGCCGCGGAGGCGGAGGCCGAGCGGGGCGAGGCCGTCCCGATGGAGGATGTCGACGCGGGACTGTCAGGAATTTCGTGTGTGGCCGGGCATAATGGGAAAGAAGGAGACAT
>CAYNFA010000247.1:0-6181 GCA_964396345.1 uncultured Thalassobaculum sp. | reverse complement strand
CGACTTGTTGATCGCCAGGTGGTCGGACGGCATCGAGTGGAAGCCCGGGAACGTGGCGTGCTTGACCAGGTCATGCAGGCCGAGGCCGAGGTTGTTGGCAAGGCCCGAGGCGTCAGTACCATCGATGATCTTGGTCTCGAGCGCGGTGAAGATCTCGGTGAAATCCATGACGATCGGCTTGGCGCCGAGGCTCGCGAAGATCTCGGTCTCCAGGCCCGGCGGCGAGCGGAACTTGAAATCCTTGAGGTCGGCGATGCCCTTGATCGGCTTCGACGACGCCAGCGACTCCTGGCCGTACACCCACCAGCCGATCAGTTCCATGTCGTACTTGTTGTAGAGCTTTTTGGCCGCCTCGAAGCCGCCGTTGTACAGCCAGGCGTACTGCTGCCACGGCGTGTCATAGCCGCCCATGATGTCGCCGACGAACTGGAAAGCCGGGTTCTTGCCGGTCTGGTAGGCACCACCGGTCATGTCACCGTCGAGGATGCCAGTGGCCGCGGCGTCGAAGGTCTCCACCGACTTGACCACCGAGGACGAGTAAAACATCTCGATCTTCAGCTGCCCGTTCGACATCGTCTGGACGTCGTCGACGAACTGGCCGGCCAGCTTGCCGGACACCGTCTCGGGCGCGTAGTGGGTCTGGATCCGCAGGGTGTGGGTGTCTGCCGCGACCGCGGCGAACCCGGCCCCGGCTACCATGCCGGCCGCCAACAGGCTTGCCATGCTTCTCGTCATAAGGCTCATCGTTTCCTCCTCAGGGCGTCGGCTTCCACCGTTCTGCGCGGTGGACCGCCAATGCGTTGCAGTGTCTCAATGGCCCGGCGCTGCCTTCGCAGTCGATCCCGGCTCAACCAAAACCCCACCCGGTCCCTCCGCCACACGCGCATCTCGCGTAGCGAATCCGGAACTGGACTGTTAAGACCGTAGCAGTACGCCGAAGCGGATCACAAGATCGATGATTTCAGGCACTCGTACGATAATCATATGACATGGCACGATTGGTACTTGGTCCGGAAGCTGGTTAGCCGGCCTTCTCCCAACCGCCCCGGTCGGACTGTCGCCAATACGTCAGGGTGTGCCCGGCATCGCGCGCAAGCTTCCAGCGGACCCGCGCCGCAGCGACCGCGGCGTCGTCGCGACCGTCGAACAGGTCGAACACCCGTTCCCAGTCAGACAAGGCCGCCGATGCCGCACCGTCGGTCAGGAACAGGTAGTCCGCCCCGTTCGGGCGCTCCTCGATCGCTGTCAGCCAGATAGGCTGCTCAGCGGCCTCGCCGTCGCGCGCCGATCCGTGCGGCAGCCAGGAGCCGTCCTCATAGGTCCACAGCATGCCGTTGAGCGCCTGAACCCGCTCCTCGCTGGCCGCCAGCACCACAGCCCGCCGCCCGGCCTGCATGGTCCGCTCGAGCAGCTTCGGCAGGGCGCGCTCCAGGGGCGTGACGGACAGGTGATAGAAGCCGATCTCCGCCATGTCCCTGGGCCCGCGGTCACGCCTTTTCGACGTAGTCGCGCACCAGCCGGTCGAGCGCGCGGACGCCGAAGCCGCTGGCGCCTTTTGGGGTGGTACCGCGATCCTTGCGCGACCAGGCTACACCGGCGATGTCCATGTGCACCCACGGCGTCTTGTTGACGAAACGCTCCAGGAAACAGGCGGCGGTGATCGCCCCGCCCCAGCGCGCGCCGGCGTTCTTCACGTCCGCGATGTCGCTGTCCATCTGCTTGTTGTAGACGTCGCCCAGCGGCATTCGCCACACCGCCTCGCCGATCGCGTCGCCGGCGGCCTTGAGGGCATCCGACAGCTTGTCGTCGTTCGAGAAGTAGCCGCAGGTCTCCTCGCCGAGCGCCACCATCATCGCCCCGGTCAGGGTTGCAAGGTCGACCATGAACGCCGGCTTGTACTTGTCCTGGGTGTACCAGAGGGCGTCAGCCAGAACGAGCCGGCCCTCGGCATCCGTGTTGATGATCTCGATGGTCTGGCCGGACATCGAGGTGACGACATCGGACGGCCGCTGGGCGTTGCCGTCCGGCATGTTCTCGACCAGGCCGATGACGCCGATCACGTTGGCGTCGGCCTTGCGTCCGGCGAGCGCCCGCATGAGGCCGGCCACGACGCCGGCGCCCGCCATGTCGAACTTCATGTCCTCCATGCCAGCGGCCGGCTTGATCGAGATGCCACCGGTATCGAAGCACACACCCTTGCCGACGAACGCGACCGGCTGAACGCCTTTGCCGGCGCCGTTCCAGCGCATCACCACCAGACGGGATTCCCGCCGACTGCCCTGCCCGACGCCCAGCAGCGCGTGCATGCCGAGCTTGGCCATCTCCTTCTCGCCCAGGACCTCGACGTCGAGACCATGCTTTTTCAGCTCGAGGCAACGCTCGGCAAAGCTGACCGGGTACAGCACGTTCGGCGGCTCGGAGACCAGGTCGCGGGTGAACGCGACTCCGTCGGCGACCGCTGCCTCGACATCGTAGATCTTCTGAGCCCGGGAGTGCCCTTCAACCATCACCGTCAGCTTCTCCAGCGACGGCTTGTCCTCGCTTTTCAGGGTGGTCCGATACTTGTCGAAACGGTACGAGCGCAATTCGGCGCCAAGGGCGAGATGGGCGGCGCGCTCGGCACGCTTTTCATCGCCGCCCTCCATGACGATCGTGACTTCCGTCTCGCCCGATTGAGCCAAGGCAGCGTAGATGCCGCCCCCAGCCGTCTCGGCCCAGGTCAGATCGAACTTCGCGGGATCGCCCACCCCGTACAGCAGCACGCGCCCCGCGGCGGTGAACACCGTGAGGGTCTGGTGGGCCTTGCCGGTGAACCGGGACCCGGCCATCGCCTTGCCGATCAGCCCGCCGGCCTCGGCGTCGAGCGCCGCCGCGGTTGGCGACAAGGACCCACCCTCGGCCACCGACACGACGATCGCACCCTTCTTCGGGCGTCCAAGCTTGGCGAAGGCGATCTTCATAGGGTGCTCCATGGGTTGCGGGCCGGCCATGTTTGGGGTAGCCGTCCCCCACGGGCGCTGTCAACGGTAGCCGGCGTCGCTATCATGCCCCCATCCACCATCGAACGCGAGCCGTGGACGGCATGCGAATCATCCGCTACCTGGCCGGGCAGATCGTGACATCGATGATCTTCATCGTGGTGTCGATGACCTGCGTGATCTGGCTGTCGCAGTCGCTGCGGTTCGTCGACCTGATCGTGAACCGCGGGCTGCCGATCCCCAGCTTCATCTACCTGACGCTGATGTTGATGCCGACCTGGCTGTCGATCGTACTGCCGATCGCCGCGTTCGCCGGCACCGTGTTCGTGTACAACAGGCTGACCAACGACCGCGAAATGGTCGTGCTGTCGGCTGCCGGTCTCAGCCCGTTGCGCTTGGCGGCGCCGGCGATGGTGGTCGCGGTCGCGACCACCGCGCTCACCTACCTGATGACGCTGTACCTGGTGCCGATGAGCTATCGCGGCTTCAAGGAGCTGCAGTTTCAGATCCGCCACAACTTCGACCACCTGGTGCTGCGCGAGGGCGAGTTCAGGGCGATCGGCGACGGACTTACGGTGTATGTCCGGGCGCGCGAGGAACAGGGACAATTGGCCGGGATCGTCGTCCACGATCAGAGCGATCCCAAGAAGACCACGACCCTGGTGGCCGAGCGCGGCGCCCTGGTCACCACGCCGGAAGGCCCGCGGGTCGTCATGGCGAACGGCTCACGCCAGGAACGCGACGTCGAGACCGGCCGCGTGAACGTTCTCTACTTCGAGCGGTACACCGTGGACCTGGGCGGCATGCGGGAAGAGGTGCAGCGAACGATCCGCGACCAGAACGAGCTCTTCGTGCATGATCTGCTGGTGCCGACCGAGGCGATTACCGACCCGCGGAACTTCAACGAGTACATCGCCGAAGGGCACCAGCGATTGACGTCGCCGTTGCTCGCGCTGACGCTGACGGCGATCGGCTTGGCCGTGCTGCTGTCTGGCGAGTTCTCGCGGCGCGGCCAGACCGCCCGCATCGTGGTAGCCGTGATCCTGGCTGGCGTAGCGGAGGCGATGGGACTGGGATCGAAGTACATCGCGGTGCGCTATCCCTGGGCGATACCCGTGATGTGGCTGGCGGTGCTGGGGCCGCTCGCGATCGCCTTGCTAACCATGACGCGACGGCGCCTGCGGCGCCGGCCGTCGACAGCCGCGACGGCGTAACCGGGAATGCGACTGTCCCTGACTCTGTCGGCTTATTTCGGGCGCCAGTTCGTGCTCTGGGTGATCGGCACCTTCGCCGCGATCATGGCGATCGTGTTCCTGCTCGACCTGATCGAGCTGATGCGGCGAGGCGCCGGCAAGGACGGCGCCTACTTTGGCGTGCTGCTTCAGATGGCGTTGCTGAAGCTGCCGAACATGGGCCAGCAGATCCTGCCGTTCTCGGTCCTGTTCGGGTCAATGCTGGCGTTCACCCGGCTCACCCGCACCAACGAGCTGGTGGTGGCCCGGGCCGCCGGGGTCTCGGTCTGGCAGTTCCTGATGCCTGCGCTGGCGGTCGCCCTGATGCTGGGCGCCCTCAAGGTCGGGGTGCTGAACCCGATTTCGTCGGTGATGACCGCCCGGTTTAACGCTCTTGAAGATTCGATCCTTCGCAGCCGCGGCGACAGCTTCATGACGGTCGGCCAGGGCGGCCTGTGGATCCGCGAGCGGACCGAGGAGGGCCAGCACGTCCTGCACGCCCGGGCCGCCCGCCAGAACGACGCCGAACTCGCCCAGGTCCTGGTGATCCGCTTCGGGCACCAGGACGAATTCCTGGAGCGGCTCGACGCGCGCTCGGCGCATCTCGAGCCGGGCTACTGGGAGCTGCGGGACGTCGTGGTGACGTCGACGACGGGAAAGCCCGACGCCCGCGACGCGATTCGCATCCCGACCCACCTGACCATCCAGAACATTCAGGACAGCTTCGCGTCGCCGGAGACCATGTCGTTCTGGGAGTTGCCGGGCTTCATCCGGATCCTCGAGAACGCCGGGTTCTCGGCGGTCAAGCACCGACTCTACTGGCATGCGCTCCTGGCTTCGCCGCTGCTGCTGACGGCGATGGTGCTGATCGCAGCCACCTTCTCGTTGCGGCTGACCCGCCGCGGCGGCACTCTGCTGTGGGCGTCGAGCGGCTTGTTCACCGGCTTTCTCCTGTACTTCATGTCGGACATCGTATTCGCAATGGGTTTGTCGGCTCGAATTCCCGAGGTGCTCGCCGCGTGGGCGCCGGCCTCGGTGACCATGTTGCTCGGCCTGACCAGTCTGCTGCACCTCGAGGACGGATGATCGGCTCCCGCGCCACGCGATTCGGGGCCCTCGCAGGGCTGGCGATGCTGATCCTGACCGCGGTCCCTGGTGCGGCGCAGGACACCGACGTCGAGAACACGCCGGTCCTGCTGCAGGCGGACGAACTCACCTACGACGAGGGGCTCGGGATCGTCACCGCGCGCGGCAACGTCGAGATGAGCCAGGGACCCAGGCTCCTCATGGCCGATACGGTGACCTACAACCAGAAGGCCAACACCGTCACCGCCAGCGGCAACGTCTCGCTGATGGAGCCGACCGGCGAGGTGCTTTTCACCGACTACGCCGAATTGCACGACGAGTTGAAGACCGGGTTCATCGAGAACCTTCGGGCCCTGCTGACCGACGGCTCGCGCCTCGCCGCCAACCGCGCCAGACGCACCGCCGACAGCCGCAAGGTCATGGACCGAGGCGTGTTCTCGCCATGCAACCTCTGCAAGGAGGATCCGCAGCGCGCCCCGCTCTGGCAGATCAAGGCGGTGAAGGTCATCCACGACGAGGTCGCGCGCGACATCATCTACGAAGACGCCACCATGGAGATCTTCGGGGTTCCGATCATCTACACCCCCTACATGCGGCACGCCGACCCGACCGTCGAGCGGCGCTCGGGCTTCCTTGCCCCCACTCTCGGCTACTCCGGCGACCTCGGCGCCATCGTCGGCACTCCCTACCACTATGTCTTCGATGCCTCGCGCGACCTGACCATCGAGCCGATGCTGTTCTCGGCCGAGGGTGCTGTGTTGCGCGGCGAATACCGCCAGCGCTTCTCGAACGGGCGGATCGACCTGAAGGCAACCGGTGCCTACGTCGATCAGTACGACACCGACGGCAACGAAACCGGCGACAGCGGCGTGGAGGGCAGCGCCG
>CAYNFA010000246.1:0-6191 GCA_964396345.1 uncultured Thalassobaculum sp. | reverse complement strand
CCGACCGGCCGGCACCCCGACAAAGGGACCATGTTCTGGCACACCGACGGCTCCTGGCGGCCGACCACCGGCCACGCCACCATGATGTACTCCGAGATCGTGCCGTCCGAGGGCGGCGAGACCCACTTTGCCGACATGCACGGCGCCTACGAGGCGCTGAGCCCGGAGTGGAAGCGGCGGCTGGAGGGGATGCGCGCCTTCCACAACCTCGATTTCTCCCGTACCCGCCGGCATGGCCACGACCCGATGACCGCCAAGCAGAAGGCCGAGGTGCCGCCGGTCGCCCACCCGATCGTGCGGACCCACCCCGAGACCGGCCGCAAGGTGCTGTTCCTGGGCGACCACGCCGAATGGATCGAGGGTATGGAGTACGAGGCCGGCCGGGCGCTGATCGAGGAGATCAACGCCATGGCCACCCCGGACCACCTCGTCTATCGCCACAGCTGGTCGCCGCGCGAGTGCATGGTGTGGGACAACCGCAGCCTGCTGCACCGCGCCACCGGCTACGACCCGGCAACCGAGCGCCGCGTGATGCGGCGCTGCACGGTGCTCGGAGACCGGCCGTACTGAGGATCAGCCGCGCGGCCGCTCGATCTTCGGAAGGAACGCGGTCAGCAGCCCGATCAGCGGCAGGAAGGCGCAGACCCGGTAGACCGCCTCCAGGCTGGTCATGTCGGCGAGCTGGCCGAGGGCGGCCGCCCCGAGGCCGCCGAGGCCGAACGAGAATCCGAAGAATAGGCCGGCCACCATGCCGACCTTCCCGGGCATCAGGTCCTGGGCGTAGACCAGGATGGCCGAGAACGCCGACGCCATGATCAGGCCGATGACCATCGATAGCGCCAGGGTCCAGTAAAGTCCGACATGCGGCAGCGCGATGGTGAAGGGAAGCACGCCCAGGATCGAGAACCACATCACCGGGATGCGCCCGACCCGGTCGCCGATCCAGCCGCCGGCCAGCGTGCCGACCACCAACGCTCCGAGGAACGCGAACAGCGCGATCTGCGCGGCCTGAACCGACAGCCCGAACTTTCCGATCAGGTAGAAGGTGTAATACGAACTCAGGCTGGCGCTGTAGACGTTCTTGGAGAACAGCAGCGCCACCAAGATCGCAATCGCGAACAGCACTCGGCCGCGAGACAGCGCGATCGGCTCGCCACCGCCGGTCCGCGGCTTCGGCTTGGCCAGGTGGCGGTTTCGCCGGTACCAGGTCCCGACCGCGGTCAGCACGATCATCGCCACCAGGGCGGCGGCCGAGAACCACACGATGCTGGACTGGCCGCGCGGGACTACCACGAAGGCCGCCAGCAGTGGCCCGACCGCCGAGCCGGTGTTTCCGCCGACCTGGAACAACGACTGCGCGAAGCCGTGGCGCCCGCCCGACGCCATCCGCGCGACCCGCGACGCCTCGGGGTGGAAAACCGATGAGCCGATGCCGATGAGCGCTGCCGCCGCCAGGATCGCCGGGTAGCTCGACGCCGTCGACATCAGCACCAGTCCGACCAGCGTGAACGCCATGCCGACGGCCAGCGAGTACGGCATCGGGCGCCGGTCGGTGTACAGGCCGACCAGCGGCTGCAGCATCGACGCGGTCAGCTGGAACGCGAGGGTGATCATCCCGATCTGCGCGAAGTCCAACTGGTAGCGGTCCTTGAGGACCGGGTAGATCGCCGGCACCAGCGACTGCATCATGTCGTTGAGCAGGTGGCAGAAACTGAGCGACAGCAGGATCGCGAAGGTGGTGCCCTCGACCGCCGGGTTGCTGACCCCCGGGTTGCTGACCGAGGCCGCCCCCGGTCCGGTCGCCTCGGCCGGTGCCGCCCTTGCCGGTAACGCGCTGTCGCTCACTGTAGCCACCCCACGCAGACCGCCTGCCGGTCCAGACCGACGAATTATGACAATCGCGTGACGGCCGGCAAGCCGCGCGCGGCGATGGCTGCCATGCGCCGGCGCGCACGGTGCCGGGGACGTTGCCAGCGACCTCGGGACGGGTGCACCATCCGGGCGAACGGCGGCGCGGCTGAATGGGGACGACGATGGCACGGCCCGACTTCAACGGAATCTACCCGATGCTCTACGCCCTGTTCGGGTCCGATGGCGGACTCGATCGCGGCGCCCACGCCGCCCAGGTCGAAGCCTGCGTCGCCGCCGGCGTGCACGGCCTCGCGGTCGGCGGGCTGGCGAGCGAGTGCAACAAGTTGACGGTGGCCGAGCGCCACGCCCTGGCGGACTGGACGCTGGAGGTTGCGGCCGGCCGGGTGCCGGTCAGCGTGACCGTCTCGGACAACACCGTGGCCGGCCAGATCGAGAGCGTCCGGCGGGCCGCCGACGGCGGCGCCGCCTGGGCGGTGCTGCAGCCGCCGCCGGTCAAGTCCGCGAGCGAGGCGGCGCTGATCGCTTTCTTCGGCGCTGTCGGCGATGCCGCCCCGATCCCGATCGGCATCCAGAACGCGCCGGAATACATCGGTATCGGCCTGTCCAACGCCGGTTTGATCGAGCTGAACCGACGCCACCCGAACGTCTCGATCCTGAAGGCCGAGGGCTCGGTGATGGTCGTGGGGCGGCTGGCCGAGGAGGCGGGCGACGCCTTCACGCTGTTCAACGGCCGCAACGGCATCGAGCTTCTCGACAGCCTGCGGGCGGGGTGCGCCGGCCTGATTCCCGGGGTCGAGACCTGCGACCGGCAGAGCCGGATTCACGACCTGCACCGGGCCGGCGACGCCGCCGCCGCCGATGCCGCCTTCAAGGAGATCCTGCCGTTGCTGCACTTCCTGATGAGCACGATCGACCATCTGCTGTGCTACGGCAAGCGCTTGGCGGCGCGGCGGATCGGGCTCGGCGAGATCCACGACCGCGGGCCGGCGCAGGCGCCGACCGCTTTGGGAATGCGCGTGCTCGAGCACTGGTCGAGCGGGTTGGGGAGGCTGCCGTCATGACCACCTTCGTCCTGGTTCACGGTGCCTGGCACGGCGGCTGGTGTTGGGTGCGGGTCGCCGACCGGCTGCGGGCGGCCGGCCATTCGGTGTTCACCCCGACCTTGAGCGGGCTCGCCGACCGGTCGCACCTGCTGGCGCCGACCATCAGCCTGCAGACCCACATCAAGGATGTCGCCAACCTGCTGCACTGGGAGGAACTCGCCGACGTCGTCCTGGTCGGGCATTCCTACGGCGGCATGGTGATCACCGGTGCGGCCGACCGCGTCGCCGATCGGGTGCGCACGCTGGTCTACGTCGATGCCTTCACACCGAAGCACGGCCAGTCGGCGTTCGATCTGCGCACTCCAGAGGCCAACGCGATGGTCAAGGACAAGGCGCGGACTTTCGGCGGTGGCTGGCGGATTCCGCCGACCCCGGCCGCGGCGTTCAACGTCAATTCCGCCGACCGTGCCTGGGTCGACGCCAAATGCACCGACCTGCCGATAGGATGCTTCAGCGAGGCGCTTCATATCACCGGCGCGGTTGACCGGATCGCCGATCGTGCCTACGTGCGGGCCACGGGGTTTGCGAACCCGACCTTCGACAAGGCCTTGGCGGACGCCCGGGATGACAGCCGGTTCCGATGCTACGAGGTCGATTGCGGCCACGACGTCATGGTGGACGCCCCGGACGAGTTGACCCGGATCCTGCTTGAGGGCGCCTGATCCACGGGGGTTTCGGACGCGCTGACGGCTGCGACCACCCGGAACGCTGCCGCCGTTGGCGAGTTACAGCGGAGGGGCTGTCTGGCAACCCGGGCACAAACGTCCTGCCCGGGCACAAACGTCCTGCCGTGGTGGGAACTTCAGGGGAGTGGATTCTGACTACCGATCAACCCGAACAGGGCGACGCCGACCCGGCGAGCCTGGAGCGGGCGTCGTGGCGCGTCGAGCGCGCCGGTCGCGCCCGGATCCTCTATGACGCCGCCGACTACTTCGGAACTTTGCGGGAGACGCTGAAGCGAGCCCGCAAGCGGATCGTGGTGGTTGGCTGGGACATCGACAGCCGCACGCCGCTTGCCGCCGACCCGACGGCGACCGGCGACGACATGCCGCTGGAGTTGGGACCGTTCCTGTGCGAACTGACCCGCCGCCAGCCTGGGATCGAGATCCGCTTGCTGCTCTGGGACTACTCGCTGCTGTACGCGCTGGAGCGCGAGCCGCTGCCGCGTCTGCAATTCGGCTGGACATCGCCGGCGCAGATAACCCTGTGCATGGACGGGATGCTGCCGGTCGGCGCCGCGCAGCATGAAAAGCTGGTGATCGTGGACGACGCGGTGGCGTTCTGCGGCGGCCTCGACCTGACGATCCGGCGCTGGGACACCTCGCGCCACGATCCCGACGATGCCCGGCGGGTCGATCCGGGCGGGCAACCCTACCCGCCGTTCCACGATCTGCAGATGATGGTGGACGGCGACGCCGCCAAGGCGTTGGCCGAGGTGGCGCGGACTCGGTGGGCGGCGGCGGCCGGGCACGAACTGGTGCCGCTCGGCGTGAACACCGACCCGTGGCCGAGGGGGCTGGATCCGCACCTGCGGGAGGTCGACCTGGCGATCGCCCGAACCCGGGCGCCGTACGACGAGGTCGCCGAGGCCCGCGAGGTCGAGGCGACGTTCCGCGCCGCCATCGGCGAGGCCGAGCGCTTCATCTACATCGAGAACCAGTATCTGACGGCGGACGTGATCTGCGATGCCCTCATCGCCCGCCTGCGGCAGCGGCCCGACCTGGAGGTGCTGGTGGTCGTGCCGGGCGACCACGACGGTTGGCTCGAGAAGGGCGTCATGCAGGCTGGGCGATTCCGTTTCGTCTCCCGTCTTGCCAAGGCCGGCCTGACCGATCGCATCCGGCTGATGACCCCGCAGGTCGACGGCAGGGCCGGCCCGGCTCCGGTCAACGTTCACGCCAAGGTCATGGTGGTGGACGACCGGAGCCTGCGGATCGGCTCGTCGAACCTGAACAACCGCTCCATGGGCTTCGACACCGAGTGCGACCTGATCGTCATCGCCCGCGACGCCGAGCGCCGCCGGGCAGTGCGCCGGGTCCGGGATACCCTGATCGCCGAGCACTCCGGCGCCGCCGTCGAGACCGTCGCCGAGGCGTTGGAGTCGCCGGGATCGTTGCTTGCGGCGCTGGCGCGCATCGGCGGCGACGGCCGGCGTCTGGTGGCTGTCGCGGACGATCCGGCGCTCGGCGACGCCATCCCGGAGCCGGTGGTGACAATCGCCGACCCGGACCGCACATGGCCGGAGTCGATCTCCTTCGAGGGACTTCGGGAGCCCAGAACCGCGCGTCGGTGGATCCGAAAGTGGCCGGTCGCCGCGGTCGTGGTTGCGGTCCTCGGCGTGGTGCTCGCCTGGCGCTACACCCCACTTCAGGAATGGGCCCGCATGGAGCACCTGGTGGGGCCGATGCGGATGGTGGCGGAGTCGGACTGGGCGCCGCTTTTCACGATCGGCGTCTACCTGATCGGCAGCGTCACGATGTTCCCGATCACCGTGCTGATCGCGGTCACGGCGATGGTGTTCGGGCCCTTGGAAGGCATGCTGTACTCGCTGGTCGGGTCGGTCGCCGGGGCGCTCGCCGGCTACGCCATCGGCTGGCCGGTCGGCGGTCGTCTCGGGTCGTTCCGCAAGCGCCGCGACAGCCGTCTCAACCGCGTCATCAAGGTGTTCGCCGGCAACGGCGTGATCGGCATCGCCAGCCTGCGGATGCTGCCGGTCGCGCCATTCACGCTGATCAACATGGCGGCCGGGGCCGCGCGGATACGGTTCGTGGACTTCATCCTCGGCTCGGCGCTCGGGCTGGGCCCCGGGATCATCGCCTTCAACCTGATGGGCGTTCAGCTCGAAGTGGTGCTGACCGAGGGCCGCGCCGAAGACATCGCCCTGCTCGCAGGGCTGCTGCTGGGCTGGCTCGGGCTGTCGCTGCTGCTGCAGCATCTGGTCAATCGCTTCCTGAGGCCGCTCAGGGAGCGGGCCGGCGCCCGGCCGGAGTGACAGCCATCCGCGCGCTTACTTG
The DNA here is from genome assembly GCA_964396345.1 of uncultured Thalassobaculum sp. Taxonomy (GTDB): domain Bacteria; phylum Pseudomonadota; class Alphaproteobacteria; order Thalassobaculales; family Thalassobaculaceae; genus Thalassobaculum_A. The sequence continues at coordinate 202 of CAYNFA010000246.1, read as the reverse complement.
GAACATCCATGGGTTTCTCGGACAGGACGGTCGCTTCGACCCGGAGCGCGTGCACCGGATCATCCGGTCGCTCAACCCCGACATTGCCGCCATCCAGGAGGTCGTCGGGCCGGAGTGCGGCGTCGACGGCTACGCCCTGCTGCGCTCGGCCATGCCGGACGCCGACTGGTCACCGCAAACGTGAACCGCAAGATCAAGGGGA
>CAYNFA010000245.1:0-6212 GCA_964396345.1 uncultured Thalassobaculum sp. | reverse complement strand
GCAGCTTGGTCGGCGACATGAAGCCGTACAGCGGCGTGGTCATGATCCACTGCTGAATGAACTGAAACTTTCGAGTCAGCACATCGAACATGATAATGCCGATCAGCGGCAGGATCAGCCAAGCGCCAAGCTTCCCCATTCTTTGAGGGATTGTTTCGAGGCGGTCGGCGATCGCTAAAAGACTTCGCATTGAGCGTCCCCAGTGTGGTTTTTTATCTCAACGACCGAAAGAAGCGTTCACCCTTCAAAAAGACACCCGACAATACCGGTAAATGTCCGATACGGCCGGGCTTATCGAAGAAGAACGGTGCCGGCCTTCCAGCTACCGACTGAGCGCCGGCACCGCCAATTCGTAGTTAGACAGAAAGATAAATCGACTGCCTCACTTCAGGTAGCCGTTCTCCTTCCAGATCGAGTAGTCCTTGCGAAAGTTGGTCAGCGAGGCCCAGATTTTCTTGGAATCCTCGTTGGTCTTGATGTCCTCGGCCACGACCTCATTCCAGGCGGCCTCGAACTTGGCCAGCATGTCGTCCGACCAGCGATGGATAGTCACACCTTTCTCCTGGTGGAACTTCATGGCCGCAAACTGGGTCGCCTCGCCGCGGGCGAGCATGTACATGGTCGTTGAGTCGCAAGCACCCTTGATGACGGCCTGTTGAGTTTCGTTCAGACCATCATAGGCCGGCTTGTGGATCAGCAGTTCGTCGAGGGTCGACTGCTGGTGCCAGCCCGGGAAGTAGTTGTGCTTGGCAACCTGGTAGAAGCCGAGCTCCTTATCGATCGCCGGCATCGAGAACTCGGTGGCGTCGATCGAGCCGAGCTCGAGGGCCGGGTAGATGTCGCCGCCCGCGAGGAGCTGCGTGGAGACGCCGAATTTCTCCATGACCTTGGCGCCGAGACCGAAGAACCGCATCTTGAGGCCCTTCAGGTCGTCGACCGACTTGATCTCCTTACGGTACCAGCCTGAGGATTCCGGCGCGATGATGCCGCACTGGACGTACTGGATCTTGTCGCGGGCGTACATCTCGGTGGCCAGCTCGGTGCCGCCGCCGGACTGCATCCACGCCAGATACTCACCCGCGCCGGGGCCGAACGGCACCGCCGAGAAGAAAGCATAGGCGTTGTTCTTGTTCACGTTGTAGCCCGGCGTTCCGAACGCCGCGTCGATCGAACCGCTCGATACCGGATCGTAGTAGGCGGTGCCCGGAACCAGCGCGCCCGGTTCGAAGAACTTCATGGTAACTTCGCCGCCGGACATCTTGGTGACGCTGTCGGCGACGTAGTTGGCGCCTTCGCCCAGCACGATCAGCTTGCCGCCGAAGGCCGAATGCATTTTCCACCGAACGCGCTTGGCGTCTACCTCACCGGTGGACGCCAGGACAATGCCTGCCGTCACTCCCAATAGGGCAGCAGTTTTTACCCATTTTCCGAAAACCATTCGTACAACCTCCCAGTCGAATACCGCCCCTGTGGGGATCGGTTCCGTTTCGCCGATCCGCCGCTACGTTATTTGATTTTGTTGATTGAACTCCGATCAGCTTCTGCCGGAGCCGCGGCGGCCGAGGCATTGTTACCGTGGCATGTTCGGAATTCAAGAAGCTTTGGTACGCAATCGGTGCGCCGCGACGCGATTTCACTCTATCGGGGGTGAGATGTGATCAAGTTTTAAGCAAAATAATGGGTTGCAGCGAAATTGTCAGATCTCTACACGCGCAATACGAGTGAAAGCGCCCGTTTCGGTCGCGCTTGGCGAAAATCGAACGCCCGAACGTTCGGGCCAAGACCGGCGATCAGCGCGCGCGTCGCCGGGTCACGACCCGCACCAGGGCTTCCAGCCCGAAGCGGTAGGAGTCGATCCCAAGACCGACGATCAGACCGTCCGCCTCGCCGGCCAGAACCGAGCGCATGTCACGACGCTCGATGTTGGTCATGTGAACTTCCACATACGGGATTCTAACCCCGCGCAGGCAGTCGCGCAGCGCGTAACCAGAATACAGGAAGCCAGCCGGATTCATCAGCAGGCCGTCGATCCCGTCCCGGGCCGCCTGGTAGATCCGGTCGATCGCGACGCCCTCGAGGTTGGTGTAGGTGATGGCGAGTTCGACCCCTTGTCGCTCCGCCTCCGAGGCCATGATCGCGTCGAGTTCGGCCGCAGTGGTGGTGCCATACAGTTCCGGTTGCCGGAGCCCCAGCCACTCCATGTTGGCGCCCTGAAGCAGCAATAGCCGCATGCCTGATCTCCTCTCGGCTCGTGGTTGGGGGATTGCGCCGACGCGCCGCCGGCTCGACAGTGCCCTCGATTATCCGAGCACGCCGCGCTGGTCGCGGCAAATCGCATCCGAACGGGAGAAGGCGATGAGCGACGCCGTCATGGCTGTCTGGGGCGACGCGGATCCGAGAATCGAGGCCGAGTTCAACGAGTGGTACCACCGCGAGCATGTTCCGGAGCGCGTCGGCATGCCGGGTTGGCGAACCGGGCGGCGCTACAGGCGCGTCGACCGCGGCCGTCACCGGTATCTGGCGGCCTACGAGGTCGATTCGCTGGCGTGCTTCGACGACCCGGCCTACCGCCGCGCCCTCGACCATCCGACCGCCTGGACGCAGCGGATGATGCCCGGATTCCGTAACTTCGTGCGCGCCACCTGTCGGGTACGGCTGGTCGCCGGAGAGGCGGCGGGCGGTTATCTGGCGACAATCCGCTACGCGCCCGCCGACGCGGAACGCGAGCCGATCGCCCGCTGGCTGGCCGGCGAAGCGTTGCACGCCCTTCGGGATCGTGCCGGGATCACACGGGTGCAGTTGTGGGAGGCGGATCTCGGCCGCAGCCTGGCGGCCACCGCCGAGCAGGCGATTCGCGCTCAGCCTGATGGCCGCGCGCCGTTCGCCGCGGTGATCGAGGGTACCGACCGGGTGGCGGTTGACGAGGCGTTGCGTGAAGCGGGCGTCCTGGTGGGGCTGGAACAGCGCGGGGCTGGCGACATTCAAGTCGGCATCTACCAACTCATATTCTCTCTGGCGCGGTAGCGGCACCGGCTTTGGCGCGGGGGCGGCATGGCACCGTTGCCTCCGGGCGGGCGTTCCGGGGGTTGCGGACTGGGCGGTGGCGCTGCGGTAATTAGATTGAACACCGGTCCCGCCCACCGCCGCCCGCGGGCGCTGCAGCCCTGAACCGCGATAGGAGAGCCCACCCATGGCCGACGCCAAGCGCTTCGAGACCATCCTATACGAAGAGGACGGCCCGATCGGCTGGATCACCATCAATCGGCCGGACGACGGCAACATGTTCACCGCCGTCACCTGTCACGAGATCCGGGACTGCATCGAGAGCATCCGGCGCGAGACCCGCACTCGGGTGATCGTGCTGACGGGGGCCGGCGACAAGTTCTTCTGCATCGGCGGTCGCAAGGACGCGATGGAGGACACTAACCTTTACGCCGGCGTCTTGCCGACGCTGGAGATGTACGACGCCATCGACAAGCTGCAGAAGCCGGTGATCGCCATGGTCAACGGGTTCGCGGTCGGCGGCGGCAACGTCCTGCAGGTCGTCTGCGATCTCACCATCGCCAAGCAGAGCGCGATTTTCCGCCAGGTCGGCCCGATGATGGGCAGTTTCGACGCCGGCTACGGCACCTGGTACCTGGAAGACGCCATCGGCAAGAAGCGCGCCAAGGAGCTCTGGTACACCAACCGAAAGGTGACCGCCCAGGAGGCCGTCGAGATGGGCCTGATCAATCGTGTTGTGCCGGATGATCAACTGCGCGACGAGACGCGGAAATGGGCTCTGGAGATCGCCGACCGTGGGCCGCTGGCGCTCGCCGGGATCAAGAGCGCGTTCCTGGCGCGCCATGGCGGCGTCGCCGGTCTCGGGCGGGTGTCGCACGACCTGCTGCTCAAGCTCTACCTGAAGACCGACGAAGCCAAGGAACTGTCGTCGTCGTTCGGCGAGCGCCGCCGGCCCGATCCCGACACGTTCGGGCACTGAGAGAGCGACGCGTGTCCCGTCTGCTGACACTGCATGACCCGGCCGAGGCTCGGGCCTACTACGCCGCCGGGCTCTGGCGCGACGAGACGTTCTACGCCCTGCTGGCCCGCCACGCCGCCGCCCGGCCGGACGCCAAGGCGCTTCGCGATTCCGCGCGGCATCTGAGTTGGCGTGAGTTGAAGGACTGGGTGGATGCCGTAGCCGACGCGTTCCACGAAGCCGGCGTGCACACCGGCGAGCGGGTGTCGCTCTGGGCGTCCAACCGGGCCGAGGTGGTCGCAGCGTTCCTGGCGTGCTCGCGCCAGGGCTATGTCTGCAACCCGTCGCTGCACCGCAACTACACGCTGGAGGAGATCTGCGGCCTGCTGGGCCGGACGCGTGCCGCGGCGATCGTGGTCGAGGAGGGCTGGGGCGCCGACAGCGACCGGCACGACGCGGCGGCCACGGTGTCAGGCCTGCCCGGCATGCGGCGGGTGTTTCGCATCCCGGCGGCCCGCCAGAGTGGCGACCTGCCGGCGCCCGACACGCGGCCACGCAATTTGCGCGACCCCGACCCGAACCCGGACACCGTCTGCTACCTAGCCTTCACCAGCGGTACGACGGGGCGTCCCAAGGGCGTCATGCACTCGGACAACACGCTGCTGGCGAACTGCCGGGACCTCGTGAAGGACTGGCATCACGACGAATCCACGGTGCTTCTGACCCTGTCGCCGCTCAGCCATCACATCGCCTGGGTCGCGGTCGGGCAGTGGCTGGTCGCCGGCATGCAACTGGTGATCGACGATCCGGCCCCCGGTCGTTCGCGCCTCGACTGGATGCTCGAGACCGGCGCCACCTACGTCATGGGCGTGCCGACCCACGCTATGGATATCCAGGCCGAGCAGGCCCGGCGCGGAATTGAGCGTCTCGGCGCCGTCAACCTGTTCTACATGGCTGGCGCGCCGATCCCGCCGGCGGTCGCCGAGCGATTCGTGGCGCAGGGCGTCCGGCCGCAGAACATCTACGGCATGACCGAGAATTCGTCGCACCAGTACACCCACCCCGACGACGACGAGGCGACGATCTGCACCACCTGCGGGCGCGGCGGCCTCGGCTACGCGGTCCGGATCTTCGCCCAGGATAACGCCGATGAGGAGGTTCCGGTCGGCACCGTCGGGCAGATCGGCGGCAAGGGGGCCGCGCTGATGCTGGGGTATTTCGACAACCAGGAGGCCACCGAGACGTCGTTCAACGCCGACGGCTGGTTCCTGTCCGGGGATCTCGGCTTCATCGACGAGCGTCACAACCTGTCGATCGTCGGCCGGTTGAAGGACGTGGTGATCCGTGGCGGCCACAACATCCACCCGGCCCGGGTCGAGGACCTGGCGATCAAGCACCCGGCGATTGCCCGGGCGGCGGCGTTCGCGGTCCCTGACGACCGACTGGGCGAACGGCTTTGCCTCGCGGTGCTCAGGGCTGGGGCGGCGGAGCCCAACGCAGAGGAGGTGCTCCGGCACCTGTTCGAGGTCGGCCTGTCGAAGTACGACATGCCGGAATACTTCCTGGTGATGGACGGCTTCCCGTTGACGCCGAGCGGCAAGATCCTGAAGCGCGAATTGGCGGAGTGGGCCAAGGCCGGCCGCATCGCGCCGCAGCCCTGCCGGTTTCAGGCGCCGCAGACCGCCGTATGAGGAGTGACCGATGAGCCTGGAACTCGCCACGCGCGACGGCTTCGCGATCCTTACGATCGATCGTCAGGATGCAATGAACGCATTAAATTTCCGATTGATAGAGGGTATTTCTCAGAAACTGGATGAGATAGAGCGGCTGGCCGTTCGCGGGTTGCTGATCACCGGCGCCGGGACCAAGGCGTTCTGCGCGGGCGCCGACATCAAGGAATTGATGGGGCGTGACCTGATGTCCCAGAAGCGCGGCGCCGAGGCGGGCCAGCGCGCGTTCGCGAAGATCGCCGGGTTGGAGATCCCGTCGGTGGCGCTCATCAACGGCTATGCCTTCGGCGGCGGCCTGGAGATGGCGCTCGCCTGCACGTTCCGTTTGGCGGTGCCGACGGCGAAGATGGGATTGCCGGAGATCAAGCTCGGGCTGATTCCGGGCTATGGCGGTACCCAGCGCCTGCCGCGGCTGATCGGCGAAGGCCGGGCGCTGGAGTTGATCATGACCGGCCGGACGGTGGACGCCGTCGAGGCCGAGCGGATCGGGTTGGTGAACCGCCTGCTGACCGGCGACGATC
>CAYNFA010000244.1:0-6215 GCA_964396345.1 uncultured Thalassobaculum sp. | reverse complement strand
GCCGACGAAGGCGACCGCGTAGCGGACGCCGGGCGACCGGCTCGCCAGCGCGCGGCCCCAGGCCGGCGAGATCGCGTGGCGCCGCGCGCCGGAAAGCCGCATCGACGCGAAGGCGCCGACCGCGATGCCGGCGACCAGTGCAACCTGCCACCAATTCTTGCCGGTGGCGGTCAGGTGCCGCGCGACGTAGTCGATCTGGACGATCGCCGGGTCCACCAGCGACGCCAGCAGGCCGCCGACGGTGACGTAGGACGACGAAGCGCCCAGCGCGGTTTCAACCAGAAGGAACGCCGGCACCTGGAGCAGGCCGATGACGATCCCGGCCAGATAAGGTGACCACGCCCTGTCCTGCAGCGACACGCCCGCCATGACGACCTCCCGTCACCGAGCCTCCGCGTGTCGGGGTCAGCGTGTTGGGGTTCAGCCTGAGGTCAGGATGGCCGTCGAGGCCGCGTCGCGCATTGATCCATCGCAAACACGCTGCCGGCCGGGGCCTGCCGCTACCAGCCGAGCGCGTAGGTCGGCCGACGGTGGTCGGAAGCCGCCATCAGGGAGCCGCCGGGACCCGGCACGATCGCGCACACCGAGCCTGCCAGGTAGGTGCTCTGCGGCCAGCGGCTCACCGTGTGCCCGAGCGCCTCGAGGCCGGCGACCGCGTCCTCCGCGATCCGCGCCTCGGCCTTCACCAGTCCGGGGAAGGCGGTGTGCGGCTCGAAGGTGTCGGGCTGGCTGTAGGACGCCACCCGCGGCATCTCGACCGCGACCTGCGGTGGCATCCGGTACACCAGCAGGTTCAGCAGGAACTGCGTCATCGCCTGGATCTGGACGTCGCCGCCGGGCGTGCCGAACGGCATGGCGCGGCCGTCGGGGGCGATCCACATCGCCGGGTTCGGGGTCAGCCGCGGCCGCTTGCCGGGGGCGATGCCGCTCGGGTGCCGGGGGTCGCCCCAGCTCGCCGAGCCGCGCGACGACGGCACCAGTCCGGTCCCCGGGATCACCGGGCTCTGGTACGACACGTCGCTCGGCGTCGCCGAGAACGCGTTGCCCCAGCGGTCGACCACGCAGACATAGGAGGTGTCCGGCGGCGGCGGCGGGTCGCCGGCGCCGACCGAGACGGGTGACCGTGGGGCAGGGTGCCGGGCCGGGTCGGCCAGGCCCGGCGGCGGAAGGTCCGGCCAGGCACGGTCGCGCCGCAGCTGGCCGCGGCGCTCCTCGGCGTAGGCTTCGCTGAGCAGGCGGTCGAGCGGGACGTCGACGAATCGCGGGTCGCCGAGCACGCGCTCGCGGTCGGCGAAGGCAAGCTTGACGCTCTCGATCAGCAGATGGAGGTGGTCGGCGCCGTTGTGCGGCAGCGCGGCAAGGTCGTAGCCCTTCAGCAGGTTGATCACCTGGGCCAGGAACGGTCCCTGGCACCACGCCCCGCAGCACAGCAGGTCGCCGCCGGCGAACGAGGTCGAGACCGGGGCCTCGATCGACACCCGGTAGTCGGCGAGGTCGGCGTCGCGCAGCAGGCCGCCATTGGCCTCGTGGTACGCGACGATTCGCCGCCCCAGGTCGCCGCGGTAGAAGGCGGCCCGGGCGGCCTCGAGCCCGGCCTCGCGGCCGCGGCCGGCGGCGGCCGCTTCCTGGTCGACCATGTACTGCAGCGAGCGGCCGAGATCCTCCTGGCGGAAAATGTCGCCGGCCGCGGGGGGCTTCCCGCCGGGCAGGTAGATCTCCACGTTGGACGGCCATTGCCGGTATTCGTCCGCGTGATCGGCGATCACCGAGGCCGTCAAGCGGTGCATCGGAAAACCGTCGCGGGCCAGCCGGATGGCGCCGCCGGCGACCTCGCCGAACGACATGGAGCCGAAGCGTCGCAGCGCCTCGATCCACGCGGCGGGTGCGGCCGGCACAACCGTTCGCAGAACACCCCTCGGGATGGTTCCGCCGTGCTCGCGGGCGAAGCGCTCGGCGTCGAGGGCCTTTGGCCAGCCTCCGAGGCCGTCGATGGTGACCGTCTCGCCGCCGGCCGGTCGGACCATGATCGGTGCGACGCCAGCTATATTGACAAGATCGCTCTGCACCACGCCGAGGGCCAGCCCACCGGCGACGCCGGCGTCCACCGCGTTGCCGCCGGCCTCCAGGACCAGGAACGCGGCGTGGGCGGCGAGGTAATGCCCGGCGACGACCATGTGGCGAGTGGCGGCGACCTCGGTCTTCCAGGGCTCGGTCATTGGGAAAGCTCTCCGGTGAGGGGCGCGCGCTGAACGATAGACCCGCCCCGCCCTGCCGAGAAAGAGGGCAATCCCCCCAGGCAGTTGGTAAATGCGCGGTCACGTTGACGGCGGCTGCTTTATGACATTTGCTTCGCCAGTCGTGGGGCAGGGCCGAGGTGGCACAGGTGGGTCAGACGTTGTTCCGGAACTTCCGGATGCTCGATCCCGAGCGGGACGAGATTGTTGGTGGCCACGAACTGCTGGTGGAGGGCGAGCGGATCCGCGAGGTCTCCGACCGGCCCATCAAGGCGGACGGAGCCACCGCGATCGATTGCGGCGGCCGGACCCTGATGCCCGGTCTGATCGACAGCCATGTGCACGTCGTGTTGAGCGAGGTGTTCCTGCGATCCCTCGAGAACGTGCCGCTGACGCTGATGACGGCGCGCTCGATGGGCATGATGCGGGCCATGCTGGACCGCGGCTTCACGACCGTGCGCGACACCGGTGGTGCCGACTGGGGCTTGAAGGCGGCGGTCGACCAGGGCCTCGCACCCGGCCCGCGGCTGTTCATCGCCGGCAGGGCGATCGGCCCGACCGGCGGCCACAGCGACGGTCGTCGCCGCACCGACAGCGGCGCGAACTGCTATTGCTGCAACGCCTTGGCATTCGCCATGCGGATCGCCGACGGCGTTCCCGAGGTTCGCAAGGCGGTCCGCGAGGAGATGCGCCAGGGCTGCGACCACGTGAAGATCATGATGTCGGGCGGCGTCGCCTCGCCGTTCGACCCGCTGGACAGCATGCAGTTCTCGCTCGGCGAAGTCGCCGCCGCGGTCGAGGAGGCCCACAGCTTCGGACGCTACGTTTGCGCCCACGCCTACACGCCAGAGGCGATCACCCGCGCCGCCCAGTCCGGGGTGCGGACCATCGAGCACGGCAACCTCATCGACGACGCGTCGGCCAAGCTGATGGCCGAGAACGGCATGTTCCTGGTCGCCAACCTGGTCGCCTACTACGCCATGCGCGAGCGCGCCTCCGAGTTCGGCATGCCGGCGGAAATGCTCGAGAAGAACGAGATGGTGATCGACGGCGGCCTGCGGTCGCTCGAAATCTGCAAGCGCGCCGGCGTCCCGGTGGCCTACGGCAGCGACCTGCTCGGCCAGCTCCAGGTCGATCAGGCCCGCGAGTTCGTGATCCGCGCCGAAGTGCTGTCGCCGATCGAGATCATCCGCTCGGCCACCCTGGTTGGCGCGCAGGTGGTGCGCCGCGAGGGCGAGCTCGGCTGCCTGCGGCCTGGCGCCTACGCCGATCTGCTGGTGATCGACGGCGACCCGCTGAAGGATCTGAGCGTGTTCCTGAATCCGGACGCCAACCTGTCGGCGATCGTCAAGGGCGGTGCGTTCCACAAGAACACTCTGAACTGACGGCGGCTCCGGACCGACCCGAGCCGAGACCAAGGACCGCACGCGATGCCCACGACCGGTAGCTTGCTGTTGTTCCGCAACCTGCGTCTGCTCGACCCGGGCTTTGACGAGGCGCGCGGCGGCTACGAGATCCTGGTCGAGGGTGATCGCATCCGCGAGGTCTCGGACCGCCCGATCAAGGCCGACGGGGCGGCGGTGGTCGACTGCGGCGGACGGGTGCTGATGCCCGGTCTGATCGACGCCCACGTGCACTGCATGCACAGCGAGGTGTACATGCGGCGCATGGAAGACGTGCCGCTGACGCTGGCGACGGCGCGGGCGGCGGTGCGGCTCGGCTCCATGCTGGACCGCGGCTTCACCACGGTGCGCGACACCGGCGGCACCGACTGGGGCGTCAAGGCGGCGGTCGAGCAGGGGTTGATCGTCGGCCCGCGGCTGTTCATCGCCGGCCGCTCGATCGGCCCGACCGGCGGTCACTCCGACGGTCGCGGCCGCACCAACCCCGGCTATCCGTGCTACTGCTGCAACGCCTTCGCCTACCTGCGCGAGATGGTCGACGGCGAGGACGAGCTGCGCCGGGTGGTGCGCGAGCAGATGCGCCAGGGCTGCGACCACGTGAAGATCATGGTGTCGGGCGGCGTCGCCTCGCCGTTCGACCCGCTCGATTCTCTGCAGTTCTCGATCGGCGAGATCCAGACCGCGGTCGAGGAGGCCGAGGCGTTCGGCCGCTACGTCTGCGCCCACGCCTACGGCGCCGAGGCGATCGAGCGCGCGGTGTCGAACGGCGTGCGCACCATCGAGCACGGCAACCTGATCGACGACGCCCGCGCCGAGCTGATGGCCCGCGAAGGCGCCTACCTGGTGGCCAACCTGGTGGCGTATGTCGCCATGAAGGAGCGCGCCGCCCAGTTCGGCATGCCGCCGGAGATGCTGGAGAAGAACGAGATGGTGCTGGAGGGCGGCTACCGATCGCTGGAGATCTGCAAGCGCGCCGGCGTCAAGGTGGCCTATGGGTCCGACCTGCTCGGCGCGTTGCTGGAGGACCAGAGCCGGGAGTTCTCGATCCGCGCCGAGATCGTGTCGCCGATCGAGGTGATCCGCTCGGCGACGACCATCGCCGCCGAGGTGGTGCGCCGGCCGGGCAAGCTCGGAACGGTCGCGCCGGGCGCCTGGGCTGACCTGATCGTGGTCGACGACGACCCGCTCGCCGACATCACGCTGCTGGAGGGCCAGGGCGCCCATCTGGCGGCGATCATGAAGGGCGGCGCCTTCCACAAGAACCGGCTGACGTGAAACGGGCGGGGCGAGCGCGATGACGGGACTGATGGGATTCGACCGGCGGGTGATCGGGCGTTGGGCGCTGACAACGGCGGCGGCGCTGACGATGCTCTACATCCTGGTGCCGCTGATCTCGGTGATCTGGCTGTCGTTCTACCGCCAGGAAATCCCGTCGTTTCCCCCGGAGGGCTATTCCCTGCACTGGTACGGCGTGATTGCCGGCAACCAGCGCTTCGTCGATGGCCTGCTGCTCAGCGTCCAGCTTGGGGTCAGCGCCACCGCGATTGGCCTCGCCGTCGGGGTGCCGGCGGCGCTGTGCCTGTCGCGCTTCCGGTTTCCCGGCCGCGAAGCGTTGAACAACGTCCTGCTGCTGCCGCTGATGGTGCCGGGCGTGGTGCTCGGCACCGCGCTCTACGTGTTCCACGTCGAGGCCGAGATCGCGACCGGCGGCAACCTGCCGATCATCGGCTCGACGCTCGGCCTGCTGTCCGGCCATGTGCTGGTGGTGATCCCGTGGATCGTGCGGCTGGTGCTGGCGAGCCTCGCCGGCTTCGACCGCACCCTCGAGGAGGCGGCCATGAACCTCGGCGCCGACCGTTGGACGACGTTCCGGCGGATCACCATGCCGGGGATCCTCCCGGGCGTGGTGGCCGGCGCGATGTTCGGCTTCGTCGCCTCGTTCGGGAACCTGGAGATGAGCCTGTTCCTGGTCGGCCCGGGGCGAACGACCCTGCCGATCGCGATCCTGCAGTACCTGGAATGGAAGATCGATCCCTCGATCGCCGCCGTTTCCGTCGTCCAGATCGTGCTGATCGGCGCCGCCATGCTGATCACCGATCGGTTCGTCAAGATCAGTCGAGTGGTGTGAGGAAGCGATAGCGATGGCCCGTCTACAACTGAATCAGCTTTCCAAGCGCTACGGCGATTTCTTCGCCGCCAGCGACGTCACCCTCGACGTCGCCGACGGCGAGTTCCTGGTGCTGCTCGGCCCGTCGGGCTGCGGCAAGACCACGACGCTGCGGATGATCGCCGGCTTCATCGAGCCGACCTCGGGCATGGTCCGGCTCGGCGACAACGACGTCACCCGGCTGCCGGCCTGGAAGCGCAACACCGGGCTGGTGTTCCAGAGCTACGCGCTGTTCCCGCACCTGACCGTGGCCCAGAACGTGGCGTTCGGGCTGGAGATGCGGAAGGTGCCCAAGGCGGAGGCCGACCGTCAGGTCGCCGGCGCGCTGGAACTGGTGCGCCTCGGCCACCTCGGCGAACGGCTGCCGCGCCAGCTCTCGGGCGGGCAGCAGCAGCGCGTCGCCCTGGCCCG
>CAYNFA010000243.1:0-6219 GCA_964396345.1 uncultured Thalassobaculum sp. | reverse complement strand
CCACCGGGTGATCGACGGCGCCCGCGCCGCCGCGTTCCTCAAGCGCGTCAAGGACGAGGAACTGCGCGCCCGCCTCGACGAGGTGTCGGCGGCGGTGGGCCGGGTCCTGGGTGTGGCCGAGACCCGCATGGGCGACGTCCGGGGCCAGTTCCGAGAGATGTCATCGACGATGCTATCGATCGCCGGCGCCCTCGAATCGTCAGTCGCCGCGTCCAGCCGCGGCGCCGACACCGCGGGCTCCCTGGCGATGGAGGTCGTGACCGCGATTGGAGCCTTCGAAACCTCCAACCGCAACCTTGTCGTCGAGGTTTCCGCCTCCATCGACGCCGCCGCGCGGGCGTCCCACGAGGCGCGGGGGATCAGCGAGAAGATCATCCACCTGACATCCGCGACCGACGAGATCGAACGGGTGGTCGAATTGATCCACCGGGTCGCCAGCCAGACCAATCTTCTGGCGTTGAACGCCACCATCGAGGCGGCACGCGCCGGCGAGGCCGGAAAGGGCTTCGCGGTCGTCGCCGGCGAGGTCAAGTCGTTGGCCAATGAGACAGCCACCGCGACCGAGGAGATCACCCGTCAGGTCGCCATCATCCAGGGTTCGGTCAAGGACGTGGGCGACGCGATTTCCGGGATGCTCGACGTGGTGGCCATGATCGACGGGGCCTCCAAGTCGGTCCGCGCCGCGGTCGAAAGTCAGGCCGAATCCACCCGCTCGATCCAATCCGAAGCCTCTGCCTCGGCGGACGAGACTCGCCGCCTCTCGGAGCAGTTCCAGGACGTGATCCAGTCGTCCGAGCAGGTGAAATCGTTCGCCGGCCAGGTCGATGAGTATGCCGAGCACGGCATGTCGCTCATCGACGTGATCCGGACCGACATCGGCGACGTCGTCTCCGGGCAGATCCGCAGCGTCGTCGACCGCCTCTCGGACACCGACGACGAGGCCGCATCCGCGGCGTAGAACGTTTTCGGGTCGCCTCTCCACAAATTCGTTCCGGTCAATCAAGGGCTGGTCAATCAGGGGTCAGTAACGTGACAGAATACAGCTTTCTTGTGCTTGCGACGCAGTACAGCTTCTCCGCGGCGTTTGCCGCCATGGCCGGCGGAACGCTGTATTTTCTGATGGAGCGAAACAACCTGACTCCGGAATACAGCGCGGTGGCAAGCCTGTCGGCGGTCGTGTCAATGGTTGCCGCGATCAACTACTTCGTCATGAAGGACTCGGTGGGCATGGACGGCCAGTTCGGCTCGATGGCGGCCTTCAACACCGATTTCCGCTACATCGACTGGCTGATCACCACCCCGCTGTTGCTGGCGATCGTTCCGGTGCTGCTCGGCCAGAGCCGGCTCAACACCGGGCTGATGACCAAGCTGGTGGTCGCCGACGTGCTGATGATCGTGGTCGGCTACATCGGCGAAGTGTCGATAAACCGCGCCGGCGGCGGCACCATGACCGGTTGGTGGTGCCTGCTGCTCTCGATCGTCTTCTGGTTCTATATCCTCTACGTGCTGTTCGCGGAGATCGGTCGCGCGCTCGAAGGCGCCGACAGCGATCTCGCGTCCTCGCTGGGCCTCCTGCGGTCGTTCATCGTGATCGGCTGGGTGGTCTACCCGCTGGGGTACCTGATCGCCGCCCTCGACGTCTCCGACAATCTGCTGGTTGCGAGGGAACTCGTCTACTGCGTTGCCGACGTGATCAACAAGGTCGGGTTCGGCATGGTGGCGGTATCCGCGGCCAAGCGGCTGTCGGCCCGGCAGTGGACCGCGATGCACGGCGCCTGAGCGAGCGGACCGCGACAGCGAGCGGATGGCAACGACCATGGGCGCGGCCTTGGGTCGGACGAGGGACGGGCGGCCATCGTCGCCCGCCTCGTCCGGCGACGATGGCTGCGCGGCGGTTCGACTGGTGCTGTCGACCATGGTGCCGACGACGGGCGGCTTGTGTCCCGTGCTGGACTGGCATCTAGCCGGGCGTGGCGGCATGTCGCGTGCCCGTCTGGCGGTCGCCGTCGGCCGGGCGCTCGGCCTTCCGGAAGAGGTATCCATCCGTCTCGCGGCGGTGGCGCAGGCGGTGCACGAAGCCTCGCTGCTGATCGACGACATCAACGACCGCAGCGAGACCCGCCGTGACCGCCCGGCGGCCTGGGTGCGGTTCGGGACCGATCTGGCGATGCTGGCCGGGATTCGCCTGCTCAACTCCGCCCACCGCCTCGCGGTCGATTTGGCGGCCGAGGGGCGGGTGCCGGTTGCCGTCGCGGCCAGTGTTGGTGGCCTGGTCGAGGAGGCGCTCGACGGCCAGGCGACCGAATTGTCCGGGGTGTCCGGTTTCTGGGCCGACTATGACTGGGTGGTGGCCCGCAAGACCGGCGCGCTGATGGTGTTGCCGGTGGCGCTGCCGGCGAGGGCCGCCGAGCTCGACGAAGCCGACGTGCAGCGGCTTACGACGGTGGCCGAGCGGATCGGCATGGCCTACCAGATCGCCGACGACATTGACGACGGTGGCTTCGAGGGCCGCGCCTGGGCACGCGTCGCGCCATCGCCGGCGGAGCGGCTTGCGGACTTGTCGGTCGCGATCGGGCAGGATCTCGATCGACCCGGCGATCCGGTTGCGGCGGTGTTGCGCTCGTTCGTGAAAGGTCTGTTTTCGTGACGGGCGCCTCGTCGGAACTTACCCCCCGGGCGGTGGTCATCGGCGCCGGCTTCGGCGGGATCGCGGCGGCGCTCCGGTTGCGCGCCAAGGGGTACGACGTCGAGATCGTCGACCGCTGCCCGCGCCTGGGCGGGCGAGCTCAGATGTTCGAGCGCGATGGGTTCCGATTCGACGCCGGGCCCACTGTGATCACCGCCCCCGGCCTTTTCGAAGAGCTGTTCGGGTTGTTCGGGCGCCGGATCGCCGATTATGTTCGGCTGGTCGAGTTGACGCCCTGGTACCGGTTCCAATTCCCGGACGGCGCGACCTTTGACTACGGTGGCAGCGTCGCCGACGTGCAGTCCGCCATCGCTCGCTTCAATCCCGCCGACGCCGACGGATACCTTGGGCTGGTCGAGGAATCGCGACAATTGTTCGAGACCGGTTACGTGGGGCTGGCGGACCAGCCGTTCCACCGCGTCTCGGCGATGGTGAGGGCGGTGCCTGATCTGCTGCGGCTGCGGGCCTACCGGTCGGTGTGGCAACTCGTGGCGTCCCACATCCGCGACGACCGCCTCCGCCAGGCCCTGTCGATCCAACCATTGCTGGTCGGCGGCAACCCGTTCGACACGACCTGCATCTACGGGTTGATCCACTACCTTGAGCGGCGCTGGGGCATCCATTTCGCGATGGGTGGCACCGCGGCGCTGGTGGACGGCCTCGGTCGGCTGATGTCAGAAGTCGGCATCAGCGTCCGTCTCGACACGACGGTCGCGTCCGTGGTGGTTGACGATGGGACGGCGCGCGGCGTCCGCCTGGAGTCCGGCGAGCTCCTGGACGCCGAGGTCGTGGTCTCCAACGCCGACCCGATGCACCTGTATGGATCGATGATCGATAGCCGGCATCAGACAGCCGGCGTCCGCCTGAAGCGCCATGCCGCCCGGCTGTCAATGGGCCTGTTCGTCATGTATTTCGGCACCCGCGGGACCTATCCGGACATCGCTCACCACACGATCTGGCTCGGCCGGCGCTACCGCGAGCTGCTCTCCGACATCTTCCACCGTCGGGTGCTGGCCGATGACTTCTCCATCTACCTGCATCGGCCGACGGCGACCGACCCAAGCTTCGCGCCCGACGGCTGTGATTCGTTCTACGCGCTGGTGCCGGTGCCGAATCTCGAGGCCGGGATCGACTGGGCCGAGGCCGGGCCGAAGCTCCGGGACCGGGTGTTCGCGGCGCTCGAGCGCAGCGTCATGCCGGGCCTGCGCGAGCGTCTGGCGTGCGAGTTCGTGATGACGCCGCAGGACTTCCAGGACCGGTATTTGAGCGTTGGTGGCGCCGGGTTCTCGATCGCCCCGTTGTTCCGGCAATCGGCTTGGTTCCGCTTCCACAATCGTGGCGAAGGCCCTCGCAACCTCTTCCTTGTCGGGGCGGGGACCCATCCCGGCGCCGGGCTGCCGGGGGTGTTGAGTTCCGCCAAGGTCGTCGAACGGCTGGTTCCGGCGGCGAATGCTGTCGCGCGGCGGTCGCCATGATGCCGCGAGACGCAACGGCGCCGGATCCGGTCGAGGTTCTGGCCCGGCACGGGCGCTCCTTCCACTTCGCCAGCCACTTCCTCGGGCGGCGGCGCGCCCGCGACTGCGCCCGTCTCTACGCCTTCTGCCGGTTCCTCGACGACTTGGCCGACGATCGTGACCGCTCTTCGTCGGCCAATACCGCCCTCGCGGCGATCGCCGACCAGGTAATGGCAGGGCGGCCGGAAGACGCCATGGTGCGCGATTTCCTGGACCTCGCCCGTTGTTACGATCTCGATCCGGCGGTGGTTCTCGAACTGATCAGGGGGCTGCGATCGGATTGTGGAGCGGTGGCGGTCGCGGACGAGGCGGAACTGCTGCGCTACGCGTACCGGGTTGCCGGCACCGTGGGCGTGATGGTGACCCCGATCCTCGGAGCCCGGTCCCGGCCCGCGTTACCGCACGCCATCGACCTCGGCATCGCCATGCAGCTTACCAACATCGCCCGTGACGTGCGGGACGACGCCACCCTGAACCGCCGCTATCTGCCCGCCACCTGGGTCGGCGAGTTGGACGCCCGGGCACTGCTCGACCCGTCGGAAGAGACCCGGGCCTCGGTCGGCTTGGCGGTGTTCCGGCTGCTCGATCTTGCGGACCGCTACTACGCCAGCGCCGAGGCGGGCCTGCGCTATCTGCCGCCCGGTTCGCGCTTCGCCATCGCGGTCGCCGCGCGCTGCTACCGGGCGATCGGCGGCAGGCTACGGG
Organism: uncultured Thalassobaculum sp.; assembly: GCA_964396345.1. Taxonomy (GTDB): domain Bacteria; phylum Pseudomonadota; class Alphaproteobacteria; order Thalassobaculales; family Thalassobaculaceae; genus Thalassobaculum_A. The sequence continues at coordinate 1,314 of CAYNFA010000243.1, read as the reverse complement.
ATCGGAAGCCGGAATGGTGGCAGGGGCGGGCGGTCGTCTCGACGCCTCGGAAATGCGGGATCGCGCTGCTGCAGGCGGTGCCTCGGGCGTTCGCCTTCGGGTCCGGGCCGGCGCACGAGGGGCCGCTCCATCGGGCGCTGACGGACATGCCGTATGCCAATGGCTGACACCCTAGACGTTGATGTCGCGATCGTCGGCGGTGGGTGCGCCGGCCTTGCCCTGGCGTCCCGGTTGGCGGTCGCGGGTGGTCCGAGCTGCGTGGTCCTCGAGGCGAAACCGGCCTTCGAGGACGATCGAACCTGGTGCTTCTGGGACAGCGGCGAACTGGCGCGCTGGGGGCTGGTGCCGGATGCCGCCTGGGACAGCTGGTGCCTGCGCCTTGGCGATCGCGAGATCGTCCACCGCTCGCCGGGCCACCGCTACGTCTGCGTTTCGGCGCGGTCGTTCTACGAGACGCACCTGGCCCGCATCGCGCGGGCTGGTAGCGTCCGGGTCGCGATGGACAGCCCGGTGGCCAGGATTGGCGAGGATGGCCTCATAACCCTCGCCGACGCCTCGCGGCTCGGAGTCCGCGCCCGACAGGTGTTCGACGCGCGCCCGCCGACGCCGACGCCCGGCTCGCTGGTCCAGCACTTCGAGGGCTGGGAGATCGAGACAGACGACGCGGTGTTCGATCCCTCCCGGGTGGTGCTGATGGATTTCGAGGCCGGTGGCGGCCCGGAGGTTGTGTTCCTCTATGTTTTGCCGTTCTCGTCCCGCCGCGCGCTGGTGGAGGCGACGGTCCTGTCTCGTCATCCCTGGCCCGTAGACCGCTACCGGGCGTCCATCCTCGGCTATCTCGGCCGGCGGTTCGGTCTCGGTGACGGCGGCTTCACCGTACGCCGCCGTGAACGGGGCGTGCTGCCGATGGAGCCGGCGCGGGTCCCGTCGCCCGGTCCGGCGATCCGGATCGGGTCGGCCTCCGGCGCTTCCAAGATGTCGAGCGGGTATGCCTTCCCGTTCATCCAGGCCCAGGTGACAGCGCTGGCCGACGCGATCCTGGCGGGAGGTTCCCTGTCGGAGACCGTCAGGCGCAACCCGCTCCTGGCCTGGATGGACGGCGTGTTCGTGGACGTCCTGAAGCGCGACCCGCAGAGCGCGCCCGACCTTTTTTACAGGATGTTCCGGGGTACGACGGGAGGACGGTTCGCCCGCTTCATGATGGAACAGCCGTCGCCTGGCGACCTGCTGGCGGTGGTGGCCAGCCTGCCGACGCTGCCGTTCCTGCGCGCGGCGGCGCGGCGCGCGGCGTGAGCGGCCTGGCGGCGCTGCCGA
>CAYNFA010000242.1:0-6248 GCA_964396345.1 uncultured Thalassobaculum sp. | reverse complement strand
ATCTTTGACTGGGATGTCGCGACGACACGCCTGTCCGAGCTGGACGCGCTGACCCAGGATCAGACGCTCTGGAACGACCCGGAGCGCGCGCAGAGCCTGATGCAGGAGCGCACGCGCCTGGAAAAGCAGCTCGACGAGGTCCGGCAACTCGGCCGCGATCTTGACGACGCGTTGATGTTGATCGAACTTGGTGAGGCCGAGGGCGACACCGCGACCGTCGCCGAAGCCGAGAAGGAACTGCTGGCGGTCCGCGACCGGGCGGCCTCGATGGAGATCGAGAGCCTGCTGTCCGGCGAGGCCGACGGCAACGACTGCTTCCTCGAGGTCCACGCCGGGGCGGGCGGTACCGAGGCCCAGGACTGGGCCGAGATGCTGCTGCGGATGTATACCCGCTGGGCCGAGCGCCGCGGCTTCAAGGTCGAGTGGCTCGAGGAGAGTGCGGGCGAGGAGGCGGGCATCAAGTCCGCCACCCTGAAGGTCGCCGGCCACAACGCCTATGGCTGGCTGAAGACCGAAAGCGGGGTGCACCGGCTGGTCAGGATCTCGCCCTATGACAGTCAGGCCCGGCGGCACACCAGCTTCTCGAGCGCCTGGGTGTACCCGGTGATCGACGATTCCATCGACATCGTCGTCGAGGACAAGGACCTCAAGGTCGACACCTACCGGGCGTCGGGTGCCGGTGGCCAGCACGTCAACCGGACGGACTCGGCGATCCGCATCACCCACATTCCGTCCGGCATCGTCGTGCAGTGCCAGGCAGACCGCTCGCAGCACCGCAACCGGGCGACGGCCATGGGAATGCTGAAGGCCCGGCTCTACGAGGCGGAGCTGAAGCGCCGCGAGGAGGCTGCGGCGGCGACCGAGGCGACCAAGTCGGACATCGGTTGGGGCCACCAGATCCGTTCCTATGTCCTGCAGCCATACCAGATGGTGAAGGATCTGCGCACGGGGGTGGAGTCGGGTAACCCGTCGGCGGTGCTCGACGGCGACATCGACGCGTTCCTGGAGGCGGCGTTGGCGGCGAAGGTCGGGATGACCCGCACCGGGGCGTCCGACGCCGGCTGAGAGATTGATGCCGGCTGAGAGATTGACGGTCTACCCGTCGCGATGTCGATCGAAGGCCGGGCCCTGTGCCCGGCCTTCGGCGTTTCGGGTTGGCGCGGCGAGTCGCGCCATCCGGGTGCCCGCCATGGCCCGGGAATGAGTCGGGCAGTCAACCAAAACCCGAGCATTTCGGCCATCCGACTATAGATTGTGCCAAGCGGCAGAAACGGGAACCAGATGGAGTAATATTACATCATCTGTAAAACCTTGTGGGGAATCAGGCCATGGCCAGTCACATCGAACTCGCCCAGCGCTACATGACGGAGTCGATCGCCCTCCTGCAGCGCTCCGGCTATCGGCTTTCCCTCAACTTCGATCTCGGCGGTTGGGCGTCCCTGCTGCGCTCGGCGCCGAAGATCGGCATCGTCAACCCGACCTTCGACCCGGCGCACAGCATCCTCAGGCCGAACGAGGCGTTCTGGCTGCAACTGAACGACGACGTCGGGGTGGCGGCGTGCATCGCCGACCGGCTGTTCGTGACGGACGACTTCGTCGGCCAGGAACTGGCGACCGGACGGCTGTGGTACGCCGCCCCCGCCGACGCCGACCGGCCGGCGCTGCTGCCAGATGTGCCGCTCGGCCGGTTCACCGGTCGTGTCGGCCACGCCGGGGGGCTCTGGGTCCACCCGCGGCGGCGCAAGGACGGCCTTTCCTGGCTGCTGCCCCGGCTGGTTCGGGCACTGTCGATCATCAACTGGAGCGTCGACCGGCATTGCGGTCTGGTCTTCGAGGGCATCCACGATTCAGGCTTGTCGGCCCAGGCCTACGGGTTCCCGGAATCCCATGTTGTGGTTGAGGGCTATTTTCCACCGACCCGGTCTGACGCCCGGGTGTTCGTGATCCACATCGATCTGGAGCAGATCGCCGCGCAGTTCGAGGACGACCTAGTTCGGATGACAGACGGCAACTGCCAGATGCGTGACGTGGCGACCATCGTCGGTCAGCGGGTACACGAGCCGATGGTAGGTGCCCGTGTAGCCAAGATGGGTGGTGGCGATGCGTGACAGGACAGCGGCACCTGACGACTTCACCATGGCGTAGGAATCCTGGACGAAGGATCGATAACCTGGGCAGGGGATCTCCCCGAGGCGGCGGCCGGTGAAGTCCGCCGCCTCCGCCACCTTGGCGCGAAATCCGTAGCTTTCGTAGAAGAAGCCCTCGGGCTGGTCGGAGTGGACGTCCACGATGTGCATGTAGCCGATCAGTTCGGCTAGCACCCCGTCGGTCAGAAGAACCTGGTTCTCGAACAGCAACGGCCCGCGACGACGCCCTTCCCAGGTGCGGAACAATCGGATCAACGGAGTGTCTGTGCCCGCCACGAAGCCGTCGGTGCCCAGGAAACGTACCCGGGTCACCTCGCCTTGCCCCGAGTAGACGCGCACCGACATCGGCCTCACCAGTCGAACAGCACCACCACGGCCTGATGGGGACGGCCGAACGGCAGCACCAGCGAATTGACGGAGTGACCGGGTCCCCATTCGTGGGTGAACGCGATCGGCGTCGCCAGGCTCACCTCCCGTACCGTCTCCGCCGCGATCGCCTCGTGCGTCCGGGTCAGCCCATCCCCGACGAACAGCGCGTCGCGCGACAGCATCGGCTCGGTTCGGCGGAACACGATACTGCGCTCGTTCACGATCTCCGACCGGCACAGGATAGTTGTTTCGCGGTCTTCTAGCGACCGCTTGTGCAACAGGTCGAACCACGTCGCCAGGCCCGCCTGCAGACGTTGGCCGGCAGCCCCCATGCGCAGAAAATTCATCCTCACCGTCTCGGTCCGCCGCAACGGAATGACGTTTGCAGACATTGGCGTGCCCCGACAATGACCAGCGTTGGTTGTATGCAAGTTCTCGCACTGGTCTCGACTTGTCAAACCCGCGTCCTTGCCGGGAAGTTCCCGGGCGGCGTATCGCCGGTGGATGGTGCCGCGAATGGGGAATTGCGCTGCTGGCGCCGATGGGAACCCGTTTTTGCGATCAGGGCATGGCCATCCGGATCATGCCGCCATCCACCGGGATCTGCGCGCCGGTGATGTAGCCGGCCGGCTCGGAGGCGAGGAAGGCGACCAGGGCGGCCAATTCCTCGGGCTCGCCGAAACGGCCCATCGGGATGCTCGCGTCGATCTCGGCCTTGCGGGCCGCCTCCGTCGGGAACAATCGGTTGACGATCTGCGGCGTGCTGATCCGGCCTGGCGCAATGCAGTTCACCGTGATCCCATGCGCTGCTACTTCCGCCGATAGGCTGCGGGACCAGCTCCACAGCGCGGCCTTGGCTGGTGAGGCCGCGTTGATCCGGCGCTGGGTCATCGCCCCGGTCAGCGTGATGATCCGTCCCCAGCCGGCCGACTTCATGCCGGGCAGCAGGCCTTCGGTGATGCGCCGCGCCGATGTGAAGTTGAGCGCGAAGGCCTCATCCCACCAGGCATCGTCGGCGTCGCCGGCGGCGGCGTCGCGGGGCCGCGATCCGCCGGCGTTGTTGACCAGGATATCGACGCCGCCGAGCAGGCGCTCGACCGACGCCACCAGTTGGGTGCTCCCGCCGGGCGCCGCGATGTCGGCAATGATGGACTCGGCCGGCGGCCCCCCCAGCGCGTCGATTTCGGCCTTCAGCGCGGCGAGCAGCGACTCGTTCCGCGCGGTGATGGCCAGCCTGGCACCCTCGGCGGCGAGAGCCAGCGCCGATGCCCGGCCGATTCCGGTGCTGGCTCCGGTGACCAGCGCACGCTTGCCGGCGATCTTCAGATCCATGGTCGACTCCTCCTGACTGTCATCGCGCGGACCTTAGGGGGCCGGGCGCGTCCCGGCCAATCGGCGACCCGGCACGACACCGATCGCCCGCCTGCACCGCCGCGGCCCCGGTTGACCGTGCGGGGTGGCGGGCTACCCTCGGCGCCCGCGTCCACAGCCCGCGTCCACAGGAGGTCACGATGCGCCACAAGGCGGCGATCTTCCACGACTACCCGGCCGGCGACGGCGACGTCTTCGGGGAAGGCCGGCGCGAGCGAATCGCCGCCCTTGCGGATCTCTACCCGCACGACGTCGACGCCCGCACTTTCGACAGGCACGCGCCGGCGCTGGCCGATGTCGAGGTGGTTTTCGCGACCTGGGGAATGATCCGGTTCGAGGAGCGGCATTTCCGGGCGATGCCGCGGCTGAAGGCGGTGTTCTACGCGGCCGGGAACGTGAAGGCGTTCGCGGACCCGCTCGTCGAGCGCGGCATCATCCTGGTCAGTGCCTGGGAAACCAACGCCATCCCGGTGGCCGAGATGTGCCTGTCGCAGATCCTGCTGTCGCTGCGCGGCTACTTCCGCGCGGTGCGACGGTACCGCGAGTTGCGGACCCACGAGGCCAAGGTGTTCCCGCGCTCCGGCGTCAACGGCGAGACCGTCGGCATGCTCGGCATGGGCAAGATCGGCACGCGGCTACGGCACCTGCTGCAGGACTACCCGCTCACGGTGATCGCCCATGACCCGTTCCTGACGGCCGAGCGTGCCGCCGCGCTCGACGTCGAGCCGGTCTCGCTCGAGGCGGTGTTCCGGCGTTCGGCGGTGGTCTGCAACCACATCCCCGACCTGCCGTCGACGCGGGGGACGCTGCGGGCCGAGCACTTCCGGTCGATGCGCGACGGGGCCACCTTCGTCAACACCGGCCGGGGTGCGCAGGTGGATGAGGACGGGCTGGTCGCCACGCTGCGCGAGCGGCCCGACCTGACAGCGCTGGTGGACGTGACCTGGCCGGAGCCGCCGGCGCCGGAATCGCCGCTCTGGGACCTGCCGAACCTGGTAATCAGCCCGCACATCGGCGGCACCATCGGCGACGAGGTCGTGCGCCTCGCCGATGCCGCGATCGCCGAGTTCGGGGCCTGGGCGGCCGGCCGGCCGCTGTCCCGCCAGGTCACCGCCGAGGTGCTGGCGACCATGGGGTAGACGGGGTCAGCCGCCGGCGAGGGCGAAGCGCTCCAGCAGCGTCTCGTCGAGCGCGGGATAGCGCCGCTCCAGCACCAGCCAGAGCTCGTCGACGGGCCATCGAATGGCGGGCTCGTCCAGCCATTCCGGCAACGGCCGGGTCCACGGCGCCGCCGTCGGCTCGGCCGGGCGGGCGATGGTCGAGTGGGTGGTCGCGAGGTCCGGAACACCGGCGCCAGTCGCGCCACGGAGGCCTCGACCGCATCGCGGACCGTCTCGCGGACATTGACCACGGAAAACACCGTCAGGTGCAGCGTCTCGGCCGGCGCCTGCCGAACGGCAGCTCACGGGTCGCGGGCCGGCCGGCCCCGCCGCGCGGGTCGCCGGCCGCGATGCCGTCCCGCAGGCGTGACCATCAGCCGCCCGGGAACCCTTCGCCGAGGTCCCAGAACAGCCCGGTCATCATGCGCAGCCCATCGCGCATCAGCGGCGCCAGCACATGCTCGTCCGGGGCGTGCTGCGAGCAGCCGGCATAGCTGTGCGGAACCCACAGCGTCGGCATGCCGAGCATGCCGAGGAAGATATCGTTGGGCAGCGAGCCACCGGAGTTCGGGATGACGCCCGGTTTCACCCCGAGGGTCCGCTCGATCGAGCGCGACGCCCAGCCGACCGCCGGATGATCGGGGTCGAGCCGGGAGGCGCGCATGATCTCCTGGCGCATGCTGTCGACCTCGATGCCCTGGTAGCCGTTGGCGGCGAAGTGGTCGCGGATTGCCGGCAGGAAGGTGTCGGGGTCGGTGTCGACGACGAAACGGATCTGGCAGACCGCCTCGGCGAACGGCGGCACGGCGTTCTGCGGCTTCTCGGGATTGCCGGTGATGAACGACAGCACCTCGAAGGTGTTCCAGCCGAACACCTTCTCGGCGGCGGTGAAGCCGGGCTCGCCCCACCAGGGGTCGATCGCCGGGTCGTCGGGGCCCGGTACGACCTCAATGCCGCCGAGCGCCGCGCGCACCGAGTTTGGCATGCGATCCGGCTTCAGCGCCGGCAGCTTGACCTGCCCCTCACGGCTGATGATCGAGGTGATGGCGTGCATCAGCACCACGGCCGGGTTGGCCAGAAGGCCGCCCCAGTTGCCCGAGTGATGACCGCCTGCGGCTCGAGTACCGCGACGGCGGTCATCACTCGGGCGTTCCGAGCTTCATGTCGGGCTTGTCGGCGACCAGCCGCGGCCCGTCGGACG
>CAYNFA010000241.1:0-6253 GCA_964396345.1 uncultured Thalassobaculum sp. | reverse complement strand
CGACCGTCGCCAGTGTCGCGACGACCCCGGGCAACCCGACCGGCCGTATTCTCCTCGTCGAGGACGAACCGGCCCTCGCTTTCGCGATCGAAGAGTTGCTCGTCGAGGCCGGTTTTGAGTTTGGCGGTGTTGCGAACCGCCTCGGGCCGGCGCTCGAAATGATCGAGAACGGGGCATGGGATGCCGTGATCCTCGACGCCAATCTGGCGGGCGTCAGCTCCGGACCGGTTGCCGAAGCGCTGACCGCGCGCGGCGTTCCTTTCCTCGTCCTCTCCGGCTATTCGGCGTCCCAGCAGCCTGAAGCCTTCTCCCGGGCGCTCCGCCTCCAGAAGCCGTGTCGGCCCCAGCATCTCATCCGCGCCTTGCGGTCGATCCTGCCGGCCACCAAGACCCTCGGCTGACGCCGGGTTCCCGTACCCCACCCCGAATGACAGGCAGGCCGGGCGGTTCGCCGTTCAGCTTCGCGAAGTCGTCGGGGCGTCGGGCGAAGCGATGAACCCGGTGGTCCAGACCGGCGTGAAATCGGCAAGGTGCAGAACCAGGGTCATCCGCCCCGGACGAACATCTTTTCGCGGTTCAGCTTGTATCCCCACGGCAGGCCGCTGTTCTTCCAGCCGTTGTTCAGGCGCCACGGGCCGTTGGGATGGTCCTTGAGGGTGTCGCCCTCGAACCCGTCGACCACGACATACACCCGCTCGAAGCCGCGGCCGTCCAGGGCCTTTGCCGACGGGGCGCCGCGCTCGCCACCCGACCGGCACATCAGGATCACCGGCGCCGACTTGCCGAGCCCCTGCCGGGCGAGAGCCGCCTCGACGCTGTCGGCGAAGCCGGGGTTGCGCCGCATCAGGAACACCGATTTGGCGTCGTTCCACGCTCCCGGATCGGACAGCAGGAAGGGGATGTTGACATCGACCACGTCGGTGAACCCGGTGAACATGATCTCCACCGGGTCGCGAACGTCGACGAAGAGCGCCTTCGGGCCCTCCGCCGACTTCATCTCGAAGGCCTCGCGGCCGGTGAGGTAGAGGCCCCAGGGCGTCTGCCCGTCCGGATTGACGGGGGCCGGCGCCGCCGCGGCCGGGGCCGCCGCGGCGACCAGCATGCCGGCGGCCAACGCGGCGAGCGCCTGCCTGCGTGAGCGGATCATCGGAAGTCTCCTTGTCATTCTCGGAAGCTCAGCACGCGGGTGCCGGCGGAAATCAGGCGCGCGGTCATCTCGGGCGGACTGGCCACGGTCACGCCCTCGATCAGGGTGGACGCGTCCCTGCCCTTGTTCGGCAGGTAGATGGCGCGGATGGCAGGGGAAAATCAGATCCGGCGGGTGCTCACGCCGAGCAGGCGGTACAGCAGGCACCAGCGGACCGCCCCGGTCACCATCAGGACGGCGCCGGCCAGCGGAACGCCGAAGCGGGCGAGCGGCAGCTCCCATGCCGGGAAGTCGGTGAGGAAGGGCAGCGCGATCAGGACGGCGCCCAGGACGAGGCGCGCGAGACGATCGAGATTTCCGACGTTGGCGACCATGGCGGCCTCTCCGGTTGCAGGTTCGAGCAACCGGACCTTGGCGGATCGCCCCGTGGCTGTCGGTGACAATGTCACCGACATCGCGAACACGTCGCGGGAGAGGCAGGGACAGGCGACCGGTCAGGCGGTGGCGAACGCCGCGAGCGCGGCCCGGTCGAGGATCTCAACGCGGCCGCGTGCGGCGGCGACCCAGCCGCGGCGCTGGAATTCCTGCAGCTGTCGGGATACCACCTCGCGCGCCGTGCCGAGCTCGGCGGCCAGCTGCTGGTGCGTCAGTTCCAGGGTGTCGGCCCCGCTCGCCAATTCCAGGAGCTTCTGGGCCAGCCGGATGTCGACGCGGCGGAAGGCGACTTCCTCGATCACCATGAAGAGGTCGGTGATCCGCTTCGAATAGGCGGTGAACACGAACCGGCGGAAGACGCTGGAGCGCGCGATCATGTCCTCGAACACGTTGCGCGGGATGGCGACCGCCGATACGTCGGTCTCGGCTACACCTTCGGCGCTGTAGTCCTCGTAGGCCAGCAGGCAGGCCGTCGTCAGCACGCAGCTCTCATGGGCGTGCACCCGGTACAGCACGATCTCGCGCCCGGACTCCGAGACCTGCTGGACCCGCACCACCCCATCGAGCAGCAGCAGCAGGTTTTCCGGCGCCTTGCCCGGCCCGAAGATGACCGTCCCGGCCGGCACCGTGACGATGCGGCTGCGTTCGACCAGGGTGGCCTGCAGGCTCTCATCGAGCCTCGACAGCCCCGGAAACTCGTCGATCCACTCGAGCAAGAACCGCGCCTCGCGAGGTCATGGGATGGGTCGAGCCCTACCGATACCGCAGATCGGCGGGTATCGCGACCGGGATCCCAATCCGATTGCGGGGAGTGGCGGTCTGTCCGACCGCCATCCTGGCCCGCACCATCGCCGTAGGCCAAGCAGGTCCCGATGATCCTGGCGACGGCATCGCCGCTTTGACCAGATATCGAAGCGACAGGACGGCAATTGAAGTCGTCGGGGCGCGCATTATCTGGCTAAGTCACGCGGCCGGTGGCGCTGGCGGGATCAGCGGCTGTGCTGGACCCTGACGCGAACGATATCACCCGCGAACGATATCACCGCGAAATCGCCCGACTTCGCCGACTTTCTCGCCGAGATGCGGTCATGCACGATGATCCCCGGATTGCGGGCCTTTTACGCCTGATTGGGGCGGCGCTGCGACCACCACCTGGGGCGGGGCGGATCGCGCTGGCGCTGACCACGGGTGTGCTGTGTCACTCGGTCTTTGGCGCCGCCGTTCTGGGAATGATGGTGGCGATGTTCTTTGGCCTTAGCGAGAGCCTCGGGCAGGTCCCCTGGCCCTGGGCAGCGCTGTCCAACGCCGTGCTGCTGGTCCAGTTTCCGCTGGTGCATTCGCTTTTGCTGACCGGCCCGGGCGGCCACTGGCTGGCCCGGCTGATCCCCGGCCCGCACGGCGCCATACTGGCCACCACAACCTACGCGGTGATCGCCTCGCTGCAACTGATGGCGCTGTTCGCGCTCTGGACGCCCTCGGGGATAGTCTGGTTTCGGGCCGACGGGGCTTTGTTCTGGGCGATCTGCGCGGCCTATGGCGCGTCTTGGCTGTTGCTGCTCAAGGCGATTTTTGACGCGGGCGCCGAGTTGCAAACCGGGGCGCTGGGATGGATGTCGTTGCTGGCGCGCATCAGGCCCAAATTCCCCGACATGCCGACGCGCGGCCTGTTCCGAGTGATCCGCCAGCCGATCTATGTGGCCTTTGCCCTCACGCTCTGGACCGTGCCGGTCTGGACGCCGGACCAACTGGCCCTGGCGGTCAGCTTTACCGCCTATTGCCTCTTGGCCCCGCGCCTGAAGGAGCGCCGCTTCGCCGCACGCTATGGCGACCGCTTCGCCCGTTACCGCGCCGCTGTTCCCTATGCCCTGCCGGGCCGGAGGCACACCGATGCCCAATGATCTGACGATCTATGATCAGGTGGCCGATCGCTGGTGGTCGGACGATATCCGCTGGGTACGCACGCTGAAGAACCTCGTGCCGGGGCGGCTTGCGTGGATGGACCGCCAGATCGACTGGCGAGGCAAGACGGTGCTGGATCTGGGCTGTGCCGGGGGCTTCATGGCCGAGGCGCTGGCGGATCGCGGCGCCACCGTCATCGGCATCGACCCTGCCCAGGCGGCTATCGCGGCGGCGCGCGCCCATGCCCACCAAAGCGGTCGCGCCATCTCCTACGATGTGGGCGTTGGCGAGGAATTGCCCTATCCTGGCGCTGCCTTCGACGCGGTGGTTTGCGTCGATGTTCTGGAACATGTCCGGGACCTGCCCATGGTCCTGGCCGAGGTGGCGCGTGTGCTACGCCCCGGTGGGCTTTTTCTGTTCGATACGATCAATCGCAACCCGCTGGCACGGATGGTCGCGATAACGATCGCCGAGGACATCCTGCGCCTTCTGCCGCGCGGCACCCATGACCCGGCGATGTTCATCAAGCCGTGTGAGTTGCGCAGCGCCCTGACCAACGCAGGGCTGGTAGCGGGCCGCTTTACCGGTCTTGGCCCGCGCGGCATCAACCGACGCGGCGATCTGACCTTTGGCCCTCTGCCGGTCACCGCAATCCTCTACATGGGTCTCGCCCGAAAGCCGGAGATCCCGACACGCTGACCCCGGCCCTTCTTGTCCCCAGGCCAGGCAGGGCGTGAACAGGAACGCGGCAAGGCCGAAGCAATAAAGCAGCCCGGCATTCGACAGCTGAGGTGCCCAGTCAGAAGTAGCGCGCTCGTCAACGGCGGCACGAATTCCGGCGATTACTTCTTGCAAATACCCTCGAGGAGCGCAATCAGGGCAACGCGCCGGACGGCAGCGTCTTTCTCCGCAGATTACTGACTTTCAATATAAGCTACACATTCAGAAGCATCAACACTAGCATTACCTGCGGTGAACAGATAAACATTTATCTATTCGTATGTGATTCCAAGAATTTTGTGAGTTCCGGTCTATACAACCAAGAATATTATTAATATATAAGAATCGCACCATTCTTCGGTGTCGGAGATGATGATGCTTACGGCGCTGGCTCGATTACAGAGTTGTTTGCGGATCGACTGGGCCGTATCCGCAAAAACGCGCCGCCCGCCGCAGACGCACGTCTCAACGCGCGCAGGTCGACACCGCACCCGCCGCCAGCAGCGCCTCCGCCAGTTCCAGTGCGTCATCGGCCCAGTAGTCCGCCGGCCGCGGATGAACGACGCCCGACCCCCGCACCGCCCGGCAGGCGAGCACTTGCCGCCGCCAGCACTCCGGCACCGCCTCGCGTCCCTGCACGGCGCCGAGCAGCGCCCCGCAGATGGCGGCGTTGGTGTCGGTGTCGCCGCCGGCGGCCACCGTCTCGATGAGCGCCGACGCCAGCGGCTGGTCGGTCCACAGCCGATGGAAGGCGTTGCCGAGCGCCAGCAGCACCCAACCCTGCTTCTGCACCAGGCCGACCGGAGCCGCCTCGATCGCCGCCTGCAGGCATTGGCGCACCGCCTCGCCGCCCGCGTCCTCGCCGGCCTGGGCGTAGGCGACCGACCACATTGTGCGGTGGTCGGCGCCGGCGATGCCGGCCGCGATTGCCGCGGCGTAGGCGCCGGACGCGGCGACACAGACCGGGTTCGGGTGGGTGAGCGCGGCGTCCTGCCGGGCAAGCGTCGCCGCCAGTTCCGGCCGGCTGGCCGCCAGGATACCGACGGGGCTGACCCGCATCAGCGCGCCGTTCGACTGGCTGTCGGCCGCCGCCCGGCCGCGCCCGGCCAGTGCGGCCAGCCCGGCGCGGGTCGTGGAACCGATGTCGAAGGGGCTGGATGCGCCCCAGGCAATGTAGGACTCCGCGACCGCCCGGGCGTCGAAGCCGCCGGCCGCCACCAGACTGCGGGCCAGCGCCAGGGCCATCTCGCTGTCGTCGGTCGGCTGCCCGGCCAGAAGGTTCCAGGTCCCGCCCGGCCTGAGCGTCGTTACGCCGTCCGGGTGCCGCCGGCGGATCGCCTCGGGCGTCTCGAACTCGACGTAGGACCCGAGAGCGTCGCCGGCGAGTTGCCCCAGCATGACCCCCTGCGCCCGCGACACCGTCAGCGGCGAGGTTAGGCGCCGGGCCGGACGGACGGGGTTGCGCGGCTTTCGTGCAGCGGTCGCCACCCGGCGTTGCACCACGTCGCCGACCAGTTCTGGCCGGCCGCCGATGCAGCCGCCGAAACTTCGCCCTCCGATGTAGCGCACCGGCGTCCCATCGAGTTCCACCAGCGCGCCGCCGACCGCCGACAGCAGCGCGTGGCCGCCGGCAATGTCATAGGCGTCGAGACCGTGGGTCTGGCTGACCGCGATGCTGGCCCCGCCGGCAGCCGCCAAAGCCAGCCGGTAGGCAATGCTCGGCACCGCCAGAACGGCGGCCGGGGCGAGACGCGCATGGTTGGCGGCGGCGAAGTCGCCGGCCTCCTCGTTCAAGGCGATGATGGTCGCGGCGTCATAGGGCTTCGGATCGGCCGCTTCGGGTGGCCAGGGCGCCGAAGCGTCGCCCAGCGTCTCGAAGCGGAACAGCGCCGGGCGCGGGCCGATGGCCGGCAGGATGACGCCGTTGCGGATCGGCGGCAGGCCCTCGGCCCAGGCGAACAGGTCGCCACCGTCGTCGGGCGCCGTCGGCGCGTAGACGACGCCGAGTACCGGGCGGTCGTGGCGCAGCAGCGCCACCGAGATCGCCGAGCC
>CAYNFA010000240.1:0-6255 GCA_964396345.1 uncultured Thalassobaculum sp. | reverse complement strand
CCCACGAGATGGTTCCCGATATGGGTCAGGTGGACCCGGATCTGGTGGGTTCGCCCGGTCTCGAGCCGGCATTCCAGCAGCGCCGCGGCGGCCCCGAAGCGTTGGATGGTGCGGTAGTGGGTGACTGCCGCCTTGCCGGAGCCATCGGGCCGGACGGCCATGCGGATCCGGTCCTTGGGATGGCGGCCGATGGCACCCTCGATGCGCCCGGCGGGCGGTACCGGCGCCCCCCAGCACACCGCCCGGTAGGCGCGCTCGATGGTGTGGTCGGCGAACAGCCGCGCCAGGGCGTGGTGGGCGGCGTCGGTCTTGGCCACCACCAGCAGGCCGCTGGTGTCCTTGTCGATCCGGTGCACGATGCCGGGCCGCCGGACGCCGCCGATTCCGGACAGGCTCTCGCCGCAATGCGCGATCAGGGCGTTCACCAGCGTGTCCCGTGGGGCCCCGGGGGCAGGATGGACCGTCATCCCGGCAGGCTTGTCGATCACGATCAAGGCGGCGTCCTCGTACACCACCGTCAGCGGCAGGTCCTGGGCCTCGGGTTCCGCCGGCGCTGCTGGAGGCACCAGGATGCGGTAGCGCGCGCCCGGTTTGACCGGGTCGGAGGGGTCGGCTAAGGTCGCGCCATCAACCGCGATACGACCGTCCAAGATAAGCGATTTCAGGCGATTACGGGATAGCGGGGGAGTCTGTCCGCGGCTCTCCAGGCAGCGGGCGAGCCAACGGTCGACCCGGTCGCCCGGATGCTCCGCCAGAGCCTCCGGCGACGCCTCGACTACGATCGCTTCGGACGGATCGGCGAAGGCCGGGACTGGGCGCAAAGGGTCGGAATCCATGGCCGGCACCATAGGGCAAGGCGAAACACCCGAGAAGCGGCCGGTGGTGCCGTATCTGGGGGCGGTCAAGGTGGCCGCCGTGGTGATGGCGGTCATGATCGTGGTCGGCGTCGCCGTGCTGGGGGTGACGCTCGCCAAGCGCCTGGGAGGGGCTGCGCCGGATCCGGCGGTTGCCATCGGACCGACCGACGGGCTCGATGTGGTCGGTGTCGCGCCGCCGACGGCGTTCGGAGAGGTTTCGCTCCGTTTGCCGCCTCGGGCCCGCGTCATGGACATGGCGATGGACCAGCGGCGCCTGGTGCTGCACCTGCAGCTTGCCGGCCGCGACAAGGCACTGATGGTCGTCGATCTCGAGAACGGGCGCACGCTCGGTCTGATCAGGCTGGAGCCCGATCCGCTGGAGCCGTAACCCGAGGACCTCGCCCCGCGCCTTCACCTCGGCCCCGAGCGCCGCTATCGTCCCTGTTTCACTACCCTCTCCGGATAGCCGCCATGCCCCACAGCCCGACCAGCGCCTTCCCCGCACCGCCCGGTGACGCCCCGCGCGCCACCGCCCGCAGGCCCGGCCGATGAGCGGCGTCGAGAAGGCCTGGGAGCCGGAGGCGCCCGGCGCGCTCGACGGCGTCCGAGTGCTTGACCTGTCGCGCCTGGTGGCCGGCAACGCGGTGACCCATGTGCTGGCGGATCATGGCGCCGAGGTGATCAAGATCGAGAAGCCCGGCGTTGGCGACGACCTGCGGAACTGGAAGACCGAGGGTGTGTCCACGCACTGGAAGGTCTACTGCCGCAACAAGAAGAGCGTGACGCTGGACTTCCGGCACCCAAGGGCGATCGAGTTGATGCTCGACCTCGTGGCGACGTCGCGGGTCCTGGTCGAGAACTTCAAGCCCGGCACGCTCGAGGCCATGGGCCTCGGCCCCGACATCCTGCACGCCCGCAACCCGGACCTGATCGTGGTGCGGATCTCCGGCTGGGGGCAGGACGGCATGTGGGCGCGCAAGCCGGGATTCGGCAGCCTGGTCGAGGCGATGAGCGGGTTCGCGGCGATGAACGGCTTCGGCGACCGGGCACCGGTGCTGCCGCCGCTGGCGCTCGCCGACATGATCGCCGGGCTGTACGGCGCATTCTCGGTCATGGTGGCGATCCGCGAGATCGAGCTGAAGGGCGGGCGCGGCCAGGTGATCGATCTGCCGTTGTTCGACCCGATTCACTCGGTGCTCGGCCCGATCGTCGCCAACTACGACCTGACCGGCAAGGTCCCGGAGCGGCTTGGATCGCTGTCCAACCAGACCGCGCCGCGCAACGTCTACCGGTGCCGTGACGGCAAGTACGTCGCCCTCAGCGGCTCGATGCAGGCGATGGCGGAGCGGCTGTTCCGCACCATCGGCCGGCCCGAGCTGATCGATGATCCGCGCTTCCGGACCAACACCGACCGGGTCCGCAACAACCACGAGCTCGACCCGATCGTGGCGGACTATATGGCCGAGCGGACCCAGGAGGAGTGCCTGGCGATCTTCGAGAAGGCGGGGGTGACCGTGGGCGCGGTGGCCGACGTTGCCCAACTCGCCGAGCATCCTTACGCTCTCGACCGCGAGGTCATCGTCTCGCTGCCGGACGCCGAGACCGGCCGGCTGGCGATGCACAACGTGATCCCCCGTTTGTCGGCGACCCCGGGACGGCTGCGCCGGCCGGCGCCGGAACTGGGCGAGCACAACGCCGAGATCTGGGGCGGCCTGGGCCATGACCCGGCCGCCCTGACCAACCAGGGAGCGGTATGATGGCCGAAGCGAGCAACCCACCGCTCTGGCGGTCGCTGCTGTATGTTCCGGCGACCGCCGAGCGGTTCGTCGCCAAGGCCGCGGAGCGGGGCGCCGACGGCATTGTCCTCGATCTCGAGGACTCGATCCCGCCGGGATCCAAGGCGGCGGCGCGGGCGGCGCTGGCTGCCGCCGTCCCGATCGTCGGCGCCGGCGGCGGCGAGGTGCTGGTGCGGATCAACCGGCCCTGGCGCCTGGCCCTGCCGGACCTCGAGGCGGCGGTGACCGCCGGGGTCACCGGCCTCTGCCTGCCGAAGGTCGATTCCCGCCACCACCTCGTGGAGATTGACCAGGTGGTCGGCGAACTGGAGGCCGAGCGCGGGCTGCCGGTGGGGCGCATCCGGTTCTGCGTGCTGGTCGAGACCGCCCAGGGCGTGGCCGAGGCGCGGTCGATCGCCGCCGGGCCTCGGGTCGCCGGGATCACCGTCGGCGGCGAGGATCTGGCCGCCGACCTTGCCCTGCCGGAACCCGACCCGGAGATGCTGGCACCCTACGAGGCGGCGGTGCGTCTGGCGGCGCGCGAGGCGGGGGTAATGCCGATGGGCTACCCCGGCTCGATCGCCGAGTTCAGCGACCTGGACCTGTTCCGGCGCTGCGCGGAAGCCGGTCGGCGCGCCGGGTCGGAGGGCGGCATGGCGATCCACCCGGCCCAGGTTCCCGTGCTGAACGCCGCCTTCGCCCCGGGCGCCGGCGAGATCGCGCACGCCGAGGGCCTGCTGGCCGCCTTCGAGGCGGCGCTGGCTCAAGGCAAGGGTGCGGTGGCCTACCAAGGTAAAATGATCGACAAGCCGATCGTTGATCGCGCCCGGCGGGTCCTGGCGGCCCGCGACCGGATCGCCGCCCGAAGCGGCGCGCGGAGCACTGGCTGAGGCCTTGGTTGCCGCTGTTGTCCGTGATGTCCTACCCTTTCTCCGGGCAGCCCGAGTCGGGCGGCCTCTGGAGCGGGGACAGCGCATGCGGCGGGTCAGGCGAATCGAGGGACGGCAGTCGCTGTACGAGGGCATCGTGGCGGCGCTTCGGGTCGTCGCCAGCCCCGGCGAACTGTGGGCGACGTTCCGCGACTATGTCGGCGTCGGCCGGCGGCGGCGCCTGGAGCCGGTGACCGACGCCGACAGCCTCGCGAGGTTCCTGCAGACCCGGTCCAGTTTCGTCGCGCAGACCTCGCTGTACGGCTACGTGCGGACCCGCGCCGGCATGCGCTACCCTGAACTGTTCCACGACGACGGCTTCGTCGGCTCCATCAACATCGCGAAATGGCAGATCTGGCTGGCGTGCCTGTCCGATGTCTCGGTCTACGCCGGCGGGATGCTGGCGCGGGAGGCGCCCAATTCGGCGGAGGACGTCCGCCCGCTGATGGTCGCCGTGGTGTGCGGGATCCTGGCCGAGACTGGAACGCCGCCGGATGCCGGGTCGGACTTCGCGAGTTCCTCGCGCGAGGTGCTGGAGCGTCTCTCGGCCTGCGACTGGGCCGCGGTAACCGACGACGCCGGGGCCTTTTCCGAAAGCCCGCCAGCCCTGGTGCGCTGGGCCCCGATCGTCGATGAGCTCAAGCAATTCGACGAGCCGATCGTGCTGAATTCGGTGCGGTTCCGCTGGCAGGAGGTGCGGCGCGACTTCCGCCAGGCTCTCGACGCCGGATCGGTCATGGAGGGCGTGCCCGGTTCGCCGCCAGCCGGGAAGCTTGCCGGCGCCGAGCGGTTCGCGACTCCGTTCAGTCCGTGAAGACCCGCACCAGCGCCGCCAGACCCTGCGCGATCTCGCCCTCAAGCGGGAACGAGAGCATTCCCATCACCGAGTACCCGAGCAGCCACGGCATCAGGTAGAAGCGCGTGAGGTAGAAGAACCACGCGACGTAGAGCGGGATCAGCGGTGGCACCAGGAACCCGGGCGTGATCGGCGCGAACAGCCGGATCAGCGGGTCGGTGGCCATCACAAAGAAGCGCATGAAGAAGAACTGGCTGTTGACCGGCAGGAACAGGCTCATGCCGAACCGGCCGATCAGCGTCCACATGATCATGCCGAGGACGTAGTCGAGCACCAGGGCCCACAGCGGGACAAATTCCATCGTCGGGCAACTCCGGGCGTGGGTTGTGCCGAGGGCGATCCACCGAAAAGAAAGGGCCGGGGAGAGATGGTCTCTCCCCGGCCCCCGTTGGTCGGATCGGTCAGTGCGTCGAGCCGAGGATGGTCTGGCCCGACGGGATCCGGACTTCGTCGACCATGGCCTGGGTCTCCGCGTCCGGTGCTTCGGTCATCAAGGTCACCACCACCATGGCAATCAGGCTGGCCGACGCTCCGACGATGCCGAAGCGCAGGTCGTCCAGCCCGATCCACGGCGTCATGCCGGCGAACTTGACCATGTAGAGGTACCAGGAACCGGCACCCAGGCCGACCGCCATGCCGGCGATCGCCCCTTGCCGGTTGGCGCGCTTCCACCACACGCCGAGCACCAGCGGGAAGAACAGCCCGGACATCGCGAAGCAGAAGGCCCAGGCAACCGCCCCGAGAATGCCGGTCAGCTGCATGCTTGCCACCAGCGCGCCGGCCGCACCGATCCCAAACAGCAGGATGCGGGCGACGAGCAGCCGTTTCCGGGTTTCCGCCTTCGGGTCGATGATCTTGTAGTAGAGATCATGCGACAGCGCGTTGGCGATCGCCAGGAGCAGGCCGTCGGCGGTCGACATCGCCGCCGCCATGCCGCCTGCGGCGACCAGGCCGGACACGACATACGGAAGTCCCGCGATCTCCGGGGTCGCCAGCACGACGATGTCGGCGCGCATGAAGAACTCGTTGATCTGCAGGATGCCGTCCGCGTTGGCGTCGGTGACCCTGAGCATGCCGACGGCGGCCCATTTCTGGATCCACTCGAGGGCGTTCACGTCGGCGATCGACTTGCCGATGATGCTCGTGGCCAGGTTCGGATCGAGAACCTGAAGCTTGGTCAGGGTCGCGAGCGCCGGCGCCGTGAAGTACAGCAGGGTGATGAAGAACAGCGACCAGGCCACCGAGCTGCGCGCCGCCCGGACGGACGGCGTGGTGAAGTACCGCATCAGGATGTGCGGCAGCGAGGCGGTGCCGAGCATCATGCACGCCACCAGGGTCACGAATTTCCACGCCGCCATGGTCGAGTCACCAGGGGTGGCGTGCAGGGTGGTCAGTGCGCTCATGCCCGGAACGGGCTGGGCGGGCTTCAGGGTACCGACGCCGAGCAACGGCTCGAGTTCCTGGATTCGCGCGACGGCGTCGCCGTACACGAACTGCGGGAACCAGCCGAAGTCCTGCTTGATGGACATCCAGAACACCGGCACGAGAAACAGGCGCAGCGCCATGTCAAAACCGAAGAAATGATCCATGTGGGTGTGGCTGACAAAGATATGGCTTATTTTTAAAATATCCCGGTGTGACAGACGGGAGAGGTCTCCCACGTCAAAAAGAATCGCTCGTTTTTCAAACAGAAAGGAGATAAAAAGGCCGGGGTCGTCAAAGGGAGGATTGATCAGTCTGGGATGAAACCGAAGAGTCATGGGTCAAAGCAGATATTTTTTAATCTGAAGGTGAATGTTTTTATAAATCTCCTCATCCGATCCAAAAATATCGACCAC
>CAYNFA010000239.1:1228-6279 GCA_964396345.1 uncultured Thalassobaculum sp. | reverse complement strand
GACGGCTGCGAGGTGGCGATCGGGCCGAGCGACGCGCACGGCCAGCTCGACGTGGCGGCCCTGGAATCGATGATCGACGCCCGCACCCGGCTGATCTCGATCAGCCACATCCCGACCGGAGGCGGGCTCGTGAACCCCGCCGAGGCGGGGGGCGCGATCGCCCGGAAATACGCCATCCCCTACCTGCTGGACGCCTGCCAGTCGGTCGGCCAGATGCCGGTCGACGTCGAGGCCATCGGCTGCGACTTCCTGTCGGCGACCGGCCGCAAATACCTGCGGGGACCCCGTGGCACCGGCTTCCTCTATGTCCGTCACCGCTGGATCGAGGAGATGGACATCGATCCGCCGTTGCTCGACCAGCACGCTGCCACCTTGGTGTCGGAGACCGAGTACGTCATGCGCCCCGACGCGCGGCGCTTCGAGAACTGGGAATGCTACTTTGCCGGCAAGGCGGCACTCGGAACCGCCATCGACTACGCGCTCGGCTGGGGACTGGAGGCGATCCGCGGCCGGGTGACGGCGCTGGCCGACGACCTGCGGGCCCGGCTGGCGGCGGTCCCGGGCGTCTCGGTCACCGACCTCGGGGTCGAGAAATGCGGCATCGTCACCTTCACCAAGGAGGGCGAGGCGCCGCTGGCGATCCGCGAGCGGATGGCCGGCAGGGGCATCAACATCAGCGCGTCGTCGGGCTCCGGCAGCCTTGTCGGCTTCGAGCGCCGCAGCCTGGAGGCGGTGGTGCGGGTCAGCGTGCACTACGTCAACAGCGAGGCCGAGATCGAGCGGTTCGTGGCCGAGTTGCGCGCGGTCTAACCGCCCGGCCACTCGTTGAGGCGGCGGTCGTCCATCCAGCGCAGACCGCGGTCGGGATGCAGCTCGCCGCGCAGGTCGCGGTCGGCGTAGGCGGCGATGTGCGCCAGCACCGCCGCCTCGGTGCCCCCGAAATCCGCGAGGTTGCGGCGCCAGAAGGCGTTCAGCAGCAACGCCCCGTTCTCGATCCGGACCGCGCGGGGATGGTTGATGTAGGCGATGGCCGCATCCTCCAGCGCCCGGTCGACGCTGTCGCCGGCGAACGCCAGCCGGGGCAGGGCCGGGCCGCCCAGCGTCGCGTCGCACAGGCCGTAGTTCCAGCGGGGGTCGCGGAACACCGGCCGCAGCGCCGAGGTCCGGATCCCCGACAACGACACCGGCGCGCCGGCAACCCTCGCCAGGGTCGTGGTCCACGGCCCGCGCGAGAACGCCCCGCCGAGGTCGATGTCGTCGGGGCTGCGCGCGATCAGATGGTCCAGCACGACCCGCACCGCCAGCGCGTTGTGAAGGTTCAGCCAGAACGCCAGCTGTTCAGCGCGGGCCAGCCGCGCGACCGACACCCGCTCGAGCCCGGCGACGTACTCCGCCAGCAATTCACGGTCGCTGGTCGCAACCTCGGCGTAGGCCACCCGGGTCACCCCGTCGACGCCGACGAAGGTCCGGCGGTCGAGGAACAGCTGCCAGGCTCGGTGATCGACGGTCGCCGGCGATCCCGGCGCGTGACCGGCCCAGCCATGGTCGCGGCGGACGGGCGCGCACGACACGAGCCCGGTCGCCCCGAGGCCGATAAGGCCAAGGCTGGCAATCAGGGATCGGCGCGACCGGCACGTCATCGCGCCACTCTACCGCGCCCGGCCGCCGGTGCCATGACGTCCGCGTGACACCCGTCGCGCGCGGTCGGCCGTCAGACCCAGTAGTGCGGCCGCTGGTAGTGGCGGTGCAGCGATTCCTCGTATGGCCGGTCGAGCTCCTTCTCCGGATCGAACTCCGGGCTGTCCTTGACCGTCTGCCGGTCGACATCGACGCTGACCGTGCGTTCGGCCCAGTTGACGCCGCTGATCCATCTCGGCGAGATCAGCACCTTCTTGCCGGGCAACCAGTTGCGGGTGTCGACGACCATGTACCGGACGGCCCAACTGCCGTCCTCGATCAGGAACTCTTCGACGTGGCCGATATCATCGTCGGTGGCGTGGAGGTTGTAGCCGCTGATGTGCCGCACGCTGCGCAGATGCGGATCGCCTGCCGGCCGGTCGGCATCGGGAGGCATGGCGGATGGCGGGGCTACTCCCCCGGGGCCGATCGGCACGGCCGGCCACGGCGCAATCCAGTAAGGCTCCCAACCGAAATGACTGTAGACTTGGTTCTCCATCTGACGCGATACCGGCTGGTCGACGTCGACGTCCGGGCTGTCCTTGACCTGCTGTTGCGTCAACGCGACCGGAAAGCGCCCTGTCTCGGCGTCGGGCTTCCCGAGGCTGGAAGGCGGCAGCAGAACCTTCCGGCTGGTTAGCCAGGAGCCGGCGTCGACCACCAGCCATCGCACCACCCAGTCGTGATCGTCGATCAGGAGGTCGTGGGCCGTTCCGATCGAGCCGTCGGTTGCCTCGATCTGGAAGTCGTTGAGCTTGGATGTCCTCCACAGCATGGTGGCGCACTCCGTCCGTCGTGAGGGTTCAGTCTGAAATCCGGCGACCGTGAAAATGGTTCCGCGGCGCCCGTCACGATCGCGGGGCGACGCCGCGTTGACGCCCCCGCCCCGCGCCCGCTAGAAGTCGCCGGCCCACCCGGAGCCGCGCTTGGCCAGCATCCTCGACGCCGTCGTACCGCTGTTCGCGGTGATCTTCGCCGGCTTCCTGGCCGGGCGGACCCGCATGATTTCCGAGGATGCGGTCCGGGGCATCAATCGCTTCGTGTTCACCTTCGCGATGCCGCCCATGCTGTTCCGGCTGATGGCGACGACCGACGTGACCTCGCTCGGCCAGGGCCGGTTCCTGGTCGGATTCTTCTGGGCCGAGTTGATGGTGTTCCTGGTCGGCGCCATCCTCGGCGGACTGCTGTTCCGCCAGAAATTCGCCGAGATGGTGATGCAGGGCTTCGGGTCGTCGTTCTCCAACGGCGTGCTGATCGCGCTGCCGCTGCTGATCAGCCTTCATGGGGAAGCCGGCGCGGTGCCGGCGCTGCTGCTGTTCACGCTCGACGTGCTGATGTTCAGCGCCATCACCACCATGCTTGAGATCGCCCGCGCCCGCGATGGCGCCGGCGGCGGGTCGGCGCTGGTGGCGGTGCGGACCTCGGCCCTGGCGATCCTGAAGAACCCGATCCTGATGTCGACCCTGCTCGGCATCCTGTGGGGGATCGCCGGCCTGCCGTTGCCGGCCCTGGTCTCCAAGACCTTCGGATTCGTGGGCCAGGCGGCGCCGCCGGCGGCGCTGTTCGCGCTCGGCGCCACGCTGGCCTTCCGGCGGGTCCGGGGCAGCGTCGGCAGCGCCTCGATCATGGTGGCGCTGAAGCTGTTCGCGCACCCCGCGCTGGTGTTCTTGGCGCTGACCCTGCTGATCCCGGTCGAACCGTTCTGGGTGCACGCGGCGGTGGTGTTCGCGGCCTGCCCGGTCGGCGCGAACGTCTATGTGTTCGCCCAGCATTACGGCGTCCAGGTCACGGCGGCGTCGGCGGCGATCCTGGTCTCGACCGGGCTCGCCATGCTGACGATCACCGCCCTGCTGGTGCTGTACCCACCGCCGCTTCCGGCCTGACGTGGCGCGCCGACCGCGACGCTCCGCCGCCCGGACGGCCAACTGGCGCCGGGCCGGATGGCTGCGCGGTCGCTACGGCTGGGCGATCCGGATCGCCGCACTGATCGCGCTGGCGGTCGCCGGCATCGGCGAGCTTCGCCAGTCGGACTGGGTCTATCCGGTGGCCCGGCCGTTCGACCGGGCGCTGTACCCGCACTGGATCGACGCCGACGGCAACTGCCGGGACACCCGCGCCGAGGTGCTGGTCCGCGACAGCCTCGTCGCGCCGGCGCTGTCGGCCGACGACTGCGCGGTGGTCGGTGGTCGCTGGTACGATCCCTACACCGGCCGCACGATCCTGGATCCGCGCGACCTCGACATCGACCACCGGATCCCGCTGGCCGAGGCCCACCGCTCCGGAGCTGACCGCTGGGCGCCGGCCCGCCGGCAGGCGTTCGCCAACGACCTGTCGCACCCCGACACGCTGGTCGCCGTCGACCGCTCGGCCAACCGCTCCAAGGGCGACGGCGATCCGCTGTCGTGGCTGCCGCCGGCCTGGGACCACCGCTGCGCCTATGTCCGGGACTGGCGCGCCACCAAGGAGCGCTGGGATCTCGCCGAGGATGCTTTGGAGGCGTTGGGGATCGACGCCGTGCTATGGGTCTGCGCGCGTCTGGAGCCACCCGCGGCACAGTCGCGTCAAGCGGGTAAGAGATAGATTGTCCTGCAAATTGCGGGTGATCTACAGTGCGTGGGATCCGGGGGAGGGGTGCGGCAATGGGCGTTTGGGCTGTCGGCATCGTCGACACCGGGGTGGTGGACGAGTTCG
This sequence comes from uncultured Thalassobaculum sp., assembly GCA_964396345.1. Lineage (GTDB taxonomy): Bacteria > Pseudomonadota > Alphaproteobacteria > Thalassobaculales > Thalassobaculaceae > Thalassobaculum_A. Next base: position 1,911 of record CAYNFA010000239.1, on the reverse strand, counting down.
AGGCGCTCCACGGCCGCAATCTCTACGAATGGGACTTCTACTATGGTGACGCCAACACCGACGGCGCCCGGATCAGCAGCCACGGCACCAGCGTGGCGCTTGCCGTCGAGCAGACCAATTCGGCGCTGGAGCGGATCGACCTACAGGTCGGTCCGAACGCCGGCAGCTCGATCGGGCTGGCGGCGGCCGACGCCGCGCTCAACCGGCTGATCACCCTGCACGACCAGGGCTGGAACATCGGCTCGGTCAACCTCAGCTGGGGCGGTTCCTACAACGGCGCCTACGTCCCGGAGATCAACGCGCTCGCGGCGCGGGGTATCTTCGCGGTCGCCGCCACCGGGAACGGCGGTAGCCACACCAGGCTCGACGTCCCCTGGTATCCGGCGGCGCTCAGCAACGTCATCGCCGTCGGCAGCCATGACGGGCAGGGCAACCCGACGGGTTTTTCCCAGAACCACCCGTCCTACGTCCACGTCCTGGCCGATGGCGAGAACTATCCCGGGCCCGGCCTCAACGGCACCAGCTTCTCGGCCCCACAGGTGGCCGCCGGGGTCGCCACCGTCCAGGCGCTGGCGGATTCGACCCTGGAACGGCGGCTCAGTTTCGCCGAGACGGTTGACGTCCTGCAGCAGGGGGGCGGTGCCGCGCTGTCCAATCCCGACCCCGCCAACGGCGTGACGCGC
>CAYNFA010000239.1:0-1218 GCA_964396345.1 uncultured Thalassobaculum sp. | reverse complement strand
CGCTACCATCTGTTCAACCACGCCGAATCGGTCGACTACTTCCTGCGCCGCTATCTCGACCCCGAGTTCAGCCCGTACGAGTACATGGCGTCCCACGGCGACATCGCGGCGGTGTTCGCCAGCGATCCCGGCGCGGCGCGGGCGCACCTGATCGGCACCGGCGTCTACGAGGGGCGAGAGGTCGGCTTCGACGGGCTGGAGTACATCGCCTCGCACAGCGACCTGATCGGGTCCTTCGGCACCGACCGCGCCGCCGGCGCCCTGCATTACCTCTCGAGCGGACGCGCCGAAGGCCGCTTCACCACCTTCGACGGCGGCAGCTATCTCGCCGCGCACGGCGATCTACAGGCCGCGTTCGGCTCGAATGTCGCGGCCGCCACCCGGCATTTCATTACCAGCGGGTTCCACGAGGGCCGGTCGACCGGTGGCGGCGGGACGACGCCGGTGACGCCGGCGGTGTCGGAGGGGGCGTCTGATCTGCCGGCCAATTCCTCGACCACCGGCTATGTTGGTGTCGGCCAGTCCGTGACCGGCCGCATCACCCTGTACGATCGTGACTGGTTCCGCACCGATCTGACGGCCGGGCAGTCGGTGACCATCGAGGCGCGGGGGTCTGCCAGCGGTGGCGGCACGCTCTACGACCCTGAACTGCGGGTCTATGGCGCCAACGGAAACACGGTAGCCTTCGACTACGACAGCGGCGCCGGCCTCGACGCCCTGCTGCGCTTCACCCCGTCGACCTCCGGCACCTACTATCTCGAAGTTGACGGCTGGCTGTCCTACACCGGCAGCTACACGCTGTCGGTTGCCGGAGCCCGGACGTCGGGAGCGGCGGAACTGTCGGAAACCGTCGGCGGCGAACCGGCAGGCCCGCTTGACCAGACGGCGTTCACCGCCGACCTGGCCTGGAAATCGGACTACTCGAGCACGGTCGACGGCATCCTCTGAAGGCGCCAGCCACGGCTTCGCCCCCTTGGCGGGAAACCGTGCGCGCGGTACTCAATCGGGTCAGACATCTCCGGGACGGCAATCCATGAGCTTCGACTTCGACACCGAGATCGATCGGGAAGGCAGCCATTCGGTCAAATGGGAGTTCCACAACCACGGCGGCGTCTCCCGGCACTGGGACCGCGCCAGCCGTCGCCACGGGGCCGACCGGACCCTGGCGATGTGGGTTGCCGACATGGATTTCCGCTGCCCCGAGCCGGTGATCCAGGC
>CAYNFA010000238.1:0-6292 GCA_964396345.1 uncultured Thalassobaculum sp. | reverse complement strand
CGACGCTGCATTTTCGCACTTGCCCAACGGGGGCCGTCCATACATGACGACGAGGGAGAGGTTGGCCGATCACTGACTTGATGACGGCAGCGAGGGAAAAGCGCCACCCCTTCCCCCGTCGTCATCCCGGCCAAGCGCAGCGCGAGCCAGGATCAGCGCGCCGCCACGACCTCGATCTCGACCCGCCACGCCGGGTCGACCAGGCCGGACACCAGCACCAGCGTGCTGGGGATCTTGCGCGCGCCCAGGAACTCGCCCCGGGCCTGGCGGAGCGCCGGGATGTCGTCGCGATCGAGCAGGAAGATCCGCATGTGCACGATGTCCTCGGCGGTCATGCCGGCGGCCTCGAGCAGGGCGGCGATGTTGGCGAGCGCCCGCTGGCACTGCGCGAGCGCGCCATCGGCGGAGCTGCCGTCGGGGTTCACGCCGACCTGGCCCGACAGGTGCAGCCAGCGCCCTGCCCCCTCGCTGACCATGCCGTGCGCGTAGTTCGGGACACCGAGCACGACGATGCCGTCGGGATCGATCGGGGTGTGCGGCATGGCGGCCTCCGGCGCGGGGTTACGGTCCCGCGATCCGAGCAAGCGCCGGCAACCCGGTCAAGTCCGGTCAGTCGCCGGCGCGACCCCGAGCGCCGCAACCGCCGCCAGCACCCGCTCGACCGTCAGGTCGGCCAGCGACGCGGCGTGCAGTTCCCGCACGGCACCGCCCCGGGGGGCGGTCTTGGCCGGGTCGGAGGCGGCGGAGAACAGCGCCACCGTCGGGCAGCCGGCCAGCGCCGCCAGATGGGTCGGCCCGGTGTCGTTGCCGACCGCCACGGCCGCAAGCCGGGCCAGCGCCGCGAGCTGGCCGAGGTCGGTGCGGCCGGTCAGGTCGACCGCCGCCGACTCGACCCGCTGGATCGTCGCCGCCAGCGCCGCCTCGCCGGCGCCGCCGACGACGATCGGCGTCACCCCGTCGGCGACCAGCAGCGCCGCCAGCGATCCGTACCGTTCGGCCGGCCAGCGCTTCTCGGGGCGGTCCGGCGACGAGCCGGGGATCAGCAGAGCGAAGCGCGCCGGCGGGTCGAGCGCCGCGATGTCGCCGTCGAGGAACCCCAGGTCCGGAAGCCCCACCTCGGCGATGCCGGCGATCGCCAGCTGCGCGCGCTGGCGGTCGATCGAGTGCATCCGGTGGTCCGCCGGGTAGGCGTGCCGGTGGCTGGCGCCCTCCACCTTCCCCGACCATTCCGGCGCTCGGCCGCGCGGAAATAGGCGAAAGTAGCCGGCGGACCGGCCGGAGGTCTGCAGGTCGTAGACCCGGGCGAAGCCAGCGCCGCGCAGCCGGGCCCGCCAGCGCAGCCAGCCGAGCGGGTTCCAGCGCGGAGCAGGGTCGACCCAGACCTCGTCGAACAGCCCGGTCGCCGCCCCGAGATCGCGGTAGGCGGCGCGGGTCAGCAGCACCAGGTGGCCGTGCGGGTGGTGGCGGCGGATCGCCTGCATGGCCCCGACCGCCATCAGGAAGTCGCCGAGCGCGCCGAGCTTGATCACCAGGATGCGGGGACGGGAAGAGCTGGAGCGGGCCATGCTGTCCGGTCGATCGGCGGCGGGCGGGGCGTCAGTCGCCGGGCGTGCCGGCACCGGCGCTGTCGAGAAGTACGCTATACACTGTCAGCGTGCGGGCGCACATCTGGTAGCGCGAGAAGTTCTCGCGGACATGGGCCACCGCCCGGGCCGCCAGGCGCTCGCGGCCGTCGGCATCCAGGGCGAGCGCCGCCCGGATTCCGCCGGCCAGCGCCTCGGCGTCGTTGGGCGCCACCAGCCAGCCGGTCTCGCCGTGGAGCACCGTCTCGCGCGCGCCGCCGTGGTCGGTCGCGACGATCGGCCGCCCCATCGCCTGGGCCTCGATCATCACCCGGCCGAACGGCTCCGGATCCAGGCTCGCCGACACCACCACGTCGGCCAGCTTGTAGGCCGCCGGCATGTCGTCGGTGCGGCCGACGAAATGAACATGCGGGGTCAGGCCGAGACGGGCGATCTTCGGCTCCAGCGCGGCCTTGACGCTGCGCCGCCCGTCGTCCTCGCCGACCATCAGGCAATGCACCGAGCCGCGCTCCAGCTTGGCCAGGGCGTCGACCAGCAGGCCGTGGCCCTTCCACTGCGTCACCCGCGCCGGCAGCAGGACGACCGGCACGCCGTCCGGGACCCGCCAGCGCTCGACCAGGCGGACCAGCCGCTCGGCCGCGACCCGGTCGGGATCGAACAGGCCGAGATCGACGCCGCGCGGGATCACCCGCAGCTTCGCCGTGTCGAGGGCGTAGTCGTTCACCAGCCGTTCGGCGATATAATGCGAGATCGCGATCACCCGGTCACCGCGCACCATCACCGAGTTGTACAGCCGCTTGAGCGCGCTCGCGGCAGCCGGGCGCTGGTGGAAGGTGGTCACGAACGGCACCCCGGCGCGGCGCGCCGCGCGCCACGCGATCCAGGCCGGCATCCGCGACCGGGCGTGCACCAGGTCGACGCGCTCGCGCCAGAGCAGGTCGGTCAGTCGGTCGAAGTTGGAGCGCCAGTCCAGCGGGTTCTTGGAGTGCACCGGCAGAGTGACGTGGGTGGCGCCGATCCGCTCCAGCTCGTGCACCATCGGGCCGCCGCGCGACACCACCAGGGCCCGCCAGCCGGCCTCGACCAGCGCGCGCGCGACGTCGACCGTGCCGCGCTCAACGCCGCCCGAAATCAGGGCCGGAAGGACTTGGAGCACCGTCGGCGCCCCTCGCGGGGTGAGGCGGCGGAAGGCTTCGTAGTCCTCGATGATCCTGCTAGAATCCGACGGGCTCGTCGCACCCTGATCGAGTGGCTCGTTCACCGGCCCTTCCAACGAAACCGTGTTGCTGTCCAACCCGGGGAGACCCTAACACAATGCCGCACGCCCCGCAGCCGGCGTCGCCCGACCGTCTCGAGACCGCTGACGGCGTCACCCTGGCCTATCATCGCACCCCCGGACGGACGCCCGGGGTGGTGTTCCTGGGCGGCTACGCGTCCGACATGACCGGGACCAAGGCGACCGTCCTGGAGGCCCATGCGGTGGCCCGCGGCCACAGCTTCCTGCGTTTCGACTTCCGCGGCCACGGCCAGTCATCCGGCCGATTCGAGGACGGTACCATCGGCCGTTGGCGGGGGGACGCGCTCGCCGCGCTGGACGCCCTGACCGAGGGACCACAGATCCTGGTCGGTTCCTCGATGGGCGGCTGGATCGCGCTGATGCTGGCGCTGGCGCGGCCCGATCGGGTGGCTGGCCTGATCGGCATCGCCGCGGCGCCGGACTTCACCGAGGATCTCATGTGGGCCGAGTTCGACGCGGCGCAGCGCGCCACCCTGCTGCGCGACCGTGTCCTTCACCTGCCGTCGGACTATTCCGAGGCGCCGACCATCGTCACCATGGACCTGATCGAGGATGGCCGGAGCCATCTGCTGCTGCGCGCGCCGATCCCGATCGCGGCCCCGATCCGCCTGCTTCACGGCATGCGCGATACGGACGTGCCGTACCGCCACGCCCTGACGCTGGCCGACCGTCTTGACGGAGAGGATGTCGAAGTCCGGCTGATCAAGAACGGCGACCACCGGCTGTCGACGGACCGCGATCTGGCGATCCTGACGGCGACCGTGGACGCGCTGCTGGCGGATTGACCGGCCGGTTCAGCGAGGATCACGCGGCAGACGAATGATGGCACAGGTGCCGAACCCCTTGCGGGACCGCAGTTCCAGGGTTCCGCCGAGCAGTTCCACCTGCCGGCGAGCGATATCGAGGCCCATGCCGTTGCCGGCATCGCCGTGCGCGCCCAGCGTGGTGTTCAGGCCGGCCCAGCCGGGTGACATGATGCGCACGATGTCGTCCGGATCGATGCCGACGCCGGTATCCGAGATCACCAGCACGGCGACGTTCGCGCTCGCCTCGGCGCGCGCGGTCACCGTCACCCGCCCGCCGCGCGGCGTGAACTTGATGGCGTTTACCACCAGGTTGTTGACCGCCGAGGTAAGCGCCTCCGCCTCGACCTGGATGCTGGGGAACGAGTCCGGCATCTCGAGCAAGAGCGTGACGCCGCGCTCCTCCGCCATCGGTCCGAACAGGCGGACGACGTTGGACAGCACCTCGCCGACCGGCAGCGTACCCGGCGAGCGCGCGACCGGATCCTCCAGCAGCAACCGGTCGCAAAGCTGCAGCATTCGCTGCGCGGCACCGTGGGAGAGCGTCGCGTACTCGACGTACCGGTCACCCGGCAGCGGCCCGAACCGCTGGTCCCGGAAGATCTCGGCGATCGCCATCAGGGCGTTGAGCGGGTTGCGCAACTCGTGCGCGATCTCGCGCAACTGGTCGGCGGCCTCGCGCGAGAGGCGACGGCTTCCCTCCGCCGTGTCGAGGCCGGTGTTCATCATGACCGTGGTCCTTCGGTGTCGTGAAAAGACGGTAGGCGCCGCTGGTTACCGAAGCGTTAACGCTGTCCTCGCGGCGGCCCTCGCCACGCTGGTCGCGGCCGGCTCCGCTGCCGCGACGACGCCGGATCGGCAGGCGGAGCGGAGCGCCGCCTACGACCGCTGCATGGACATGACGCGGACCGACCCGCAGTCCGCCCTCGACGAGGCGACGGGGTGGCAGCGGCGCGACGGCGGCGCGCCGGCCAGGCACTGCGCCGCGGTCGCGCTGATCGGCCTGCGCCGCTACGCCGAGGCGGCCGCCGATTTGGAGGCGCTGGCCGGAGAAACGCCGGCGACCGAACCGGCGCGGCGGGTCGGTCTGCTTGCCCAGGCCGGCCAGGCGTGGCTCCTCGCCGGCCAGCCCGAACGCGCCGAGCGGATCCAGGGGCGGGCGATCGACCTGGCGCCGACGGTGCGCCAGCTTCGCCTCGACCGGGCGCTCAGCCGGCTGAGCATTGGCAAGTCCTGGGATGCCATCGACGACCTGAACGTGGCCGTCGAACTCGATCCCCGCGATCCCGGGGCGCTGCTCTACCGCGCGTCCGCGTACCGCTATCTCGACGCGATCGACCTGGCGCGCGACGACGTTTTCCGCGCCATCGGCCTCGACCCCGGCCTTCCTGAGGCCTGGCTTGAGCGCGGCATCCTGGAGCGGATGGCCGGCGACCCCGCGGCGGCGCGACGGAGCTGGGAGGAGGCGGTCCGGTTGGGGCCCGACAGCCCGGCCGCCCGGGCGGCCCGCATCGAACTCGAGGCGTTGGGGCGCCGCTGATGACGCGCCCGGGTCAAAAGTCCAGATCGGCGTAGTGCTTGGCGGGACGCAGGCCGGAGACGTGGTCGGCCAGCAGGGGCCGGAAGCTCGGCCGCGACTTGACGCGGGCGTACCAGTCCTTGGCCTCGGCGTTGCGGTCCCAGGGAACGTCGCCGAGGTAGTCGACGCAGGACAGATGCGTCGCCGCCGCCACGTCGGCGAGCGAGAATCGGTCGCCGGCCAGCCAGGTCCGGCGTTCCGCCAGCCAGCCGATGTAGTCGAGATGGATGGCGATGTTGGAATGGCCGGCGCGAATCGCCTCGCTCGACGGCTCGCCGATGCCGAGGAAGCGCTTGAGCACTTTCTCGCCCACCAGAAGGTCGGTCACCTCGCGGTCGAACTTGCGGTCGAACCAGCTGAACAGCCGGCGAATCTCGGCGCGCTCGGCGGCGCCGCCGTGCAGCAGCGGCGGCTCCGGATGGGTTTCCTCGAGATACTCGGCGATCGGGCCGGCGCCGGCGATCGTGGTGCCGTCATCCTCGACCAGCACCGGCACCTCGCCGGCGGGATTGATCGCCAGGAAGTCCTCGCGCCGGTCCCAGATCGGCTCGGCCCGCAGATGCGCCTCCATCCGCTTCTCGCCGAGGACGAGACGGACCAGACGCGACTGCGGCGACAGAGCGAGGTGAAAGAGCGTGCGCATTCCGTCGTTTGACACCAGGCGGGGCGTTCACGCTACCAGTATCGAAGCGGACGCAACAACCAGCAACGCGCGGCGGATCCCGCCGGCGCTCTGTCACCGCACCAAGTCGAACGGCTGGGCCCGCCGCAGCGCCTGGCCGACGCGCAGGCGACGGTTGATCGACGGGCGGGCGCGCAGGCTGGCGAACCGCGCGTCGCGGTCGAGCGCCGCTTGCTCCCAGATCTCCTCGGCGGCGCGCTCCAGGTCCTCGACATATTGGTCTCGGCGTTCAGCACGTCGCGGAGCGCCTCGACCGGGTTGTCGGATGACAGTGGCCCGCACGCCGTACCGCCGGCCTCGTGATGCTGGACGGCACCGAGGCTCACGCCTGACCCCATGCCGTCCCCC
>CAYNFA010000237.1:0-6317 GCA_964396345.1 uncultured Thalassobaculum sp. | reverse complement strand
CGCCCCGGCGCGCAGCGCCGAGGTGCCGGTGCCGCGCACCTATGGCGACGCGATGCGCTGGTACCGCGACGCCGCCCGCGCCGGCGATCCGAAGGCGATGTTCTACCTCGGGCTGACCCTGGAGCAGGGGTTGCAGGACAGCCCGCGCCCGCACGAGGCGGCCGAATGGTACCGACGGTCGGCGGAGGCCGGGTTCGCGCTCGCCCAGTTCAAGCTCGGCGTGCTGCATCAGACCGGCCAGTCAGTCCCGCAGGATGCGGCGAAGGCCCGCGGTTGGTACGAGAAGGCTTCCGACCAGGGCATGGCGGCGGCGCGCTACAACCTCGCGGTGCTGGTCGAGGCCGGCGCGGGCGGCCCGGCCGATGCCGCCCGCGCCGCAGCGCTGTATCGGGATGCCGCCCGAATGGGTGTGGACGAGGCCTACCTGAACCTGGGAAATCTCTACGCCCGGGGCGAGGGGGTGCCGGCCGACGCCGTTGAGGCGCTGAGCTGGCTGATTCTCGCCACCGAAGCGGGCATCGAGGGCGCCGAGGAGCTTCGCCAGTCGGTCGATTCGGTCCTGAACGATGACGAGCGCGCTCGCGCGAAGGACGCCGCCGAACGCTGGAAGGCCGACCGGGACCGCTGAGCGGCCCTTGCGGCGTCAGACGGCGTTCCGTAGGAAGATCGGGTCCGGTTTGGAGATGGGGATGCGGCCGCCGCTCTGTGTCGATCTCGACGGCACGCTGATCAAGACCGACCTGCTGTACGAGTCGCTGCTCGCGGCGTTGCGACGGCGTCCCTGGATCGTGTTCGCGCTGCCCTTCTGGCTGTTGTCGGGCCGGGCGCATCTGAAGGCGCGGGTGCTCGACGCCGCCGCTGACGGCGTCGACATCGACACCCTGCCGCTGACCGACGACCTGGTCGACTATCTCCGGGTCGAGAAGGCCGCCGGCCGCCGTATCGAGCTGGTGTCGGCGTCCGACCGCCGCATCGTCGACCGGGTCGCGATCCGGGTCGGGGTTTTCGACGATGTCCTCGGCAGCGACGGGATGACCAACCTCAAGGGCCTGGCGAAGGCCCGCGTCCTGATCGACCGCCACCCCGACGGCTTCGTGTACGCCGGCGACGCGCCCGCCGACCTCGCCGTGTGGGACCGCGCGGCGGGCGCGATTCCCGTCAACGCGGCCCTCGGCCGGCGCGACGCCGTGGCGGCGCGGGCACCGATCGAGGCCGAGTTCGGCGCCGCGCCGCGCATCCTTCCGGCGCTGCTGCGCGCGCTCCGCCCGCACCAGTGGGCCAAGAACGGGTTGATCCTGCCGCTGCTGCTGACCCGGGCCTATGAGGAACCGGCGGCGCTGCTGGCGGCGGTGGCGACGGTCGCGCTGTTCTCGATCGCGGCCAGCGGGACCTATCTGCTGAACGATCTGCTCGACCTGTCGGCCGACCGCTCGCACCCGAGCAAGCGCAATCGGCCGCTGGCGTCCGGCGCCCTGCCGCTACCGGTGGCGATCATGCTGGCGCCGGTGATGATCGTGATCGGCCTCGCCGGAACGCTGGCGGTCGATGTCGACGTGTTCCTCTGCCTCGTCGCCTACCTCGCGCTCACGCTCGCCTACTCCTTCGGACTCAAGACCCAGCCGGTCATCGACGTGCTCACGCTCGGCGCGCTGTTCACCCTGCGGCTGCTCGCCGGGCACCTGCTGGTCGACGCCGGCGTACCGGCCTGGCTGCTGGTGTTCAGCATGGCGTTCTTCACCAGCCTGGCCCTGGTCAAGCGCCTGACCGAGGTGCGCGGTCTGGAGGAGCGGGGCCTGATCTCGATCCCGGGACGCGGATACCACGCCGGCGACGGGCGCTTTGTGCTGGGGCTCGGCCTGACCACAGGCATCGCCTCGGTGCTGATCTTCATGATCTACTTGGTCGCTGACCCGCTCCACACGGTCCGGCTGGCCGATCCGGAATGGCTCTGGGTGGTGCCGGCCGTTCTCGGGTGGTGGCTGCCGCGGGTCTGGCTGCTGGCCGAGCGCGGCCAGATGCACGACGATCCGGTGGTGTTCGCCCTCAAGGATCGCGCCAGCCTGGCGCTTGGCGGCATCGCCCTCGTCGCCGTGCTGGCCGCCGGATGACCGCCGGGACCCCGACCGTCCTTGACGACGACGGCGTCCGCGCCTGGGGCCGGGTGCATCGCGGCCGCCACCGGATGGTCGCACCGGCCTGGCCAGGTGAGGTTGAGGCGGCTGCGCGGGCCAGCGCGGCAATGTCCGGAAGCACCCTGGCGCGCGGTCTCGGCCGGTCCTATGGCGACAGCGGGCTGAACCTCGGTGGCGGGGTGGTGGCGATGGCCGGGATCGACCGCGCGATCGCCTTCGACCGCGCCACCGGCATCCTGCGCGCCGACGCCGGCATGCCGCTCGACGCGGTGCTGCGCCTGGCGGTGCCGGCCGGATGGTTCCCTCCGGTCACGCCCGGCACCAAATTCGTAACCCTCGGCGGCGCCGTCGCCAACGACGTCCACGGCAAGAACCATCACGTCGCCGGCTGCTTCGGGCGGCATGTCCGGCGGCTGGCGCTGTGGCGATCGGACCGCGGCGTGGTGGAGTGTGGTCCCGACGTCGAGGCCGAGTTGTTCCGGGCGACCGTCGGCGGCCTCGGCCTGACCGGCATCCTGCTCTGGGTGGAGATCGCGCTGGCCCCCATCGCGTCGGCGACGATGACCGTGGAGAACCAGCGCTTCGAGGATCTCGACGGCTTCTTCCGGCTGTCTGAGGCCGGCGCCGATTGGCCCTACACCGTTGCGTGGGTCGATACGCTGGCGACCGGCGCCGCTCTCGGGCGCGGGGTGTTCTCGCGCGGCCGGCACGCTGCCGCCGGGCCGCTGACGCCGCATCGCGCGGGCGGGCCCTCGGTCCCGCTCGACGCGCCGGGCTTCCTGCTGAACCGCTGGACGGTCGGCGCCTTCAACCGGCTGTATCACGCCAGGCCGGGTGCGGGGTTCCGGGGCGAGCAGCCTTACGACCCGTTCTTCTACCCGCTCGACCGGATCGGCCACTGGAACCGCCTGTACGGACCGCGCGGGTTCTACCAGTGGCAGGGCGTCGTCCCGCCGCCGGTCGCCCGGGACGCCGTGCGCGATCTGCTGGTGCGGATCGCGCGCAGCGGCGAAGCCTCGTTCCTGGCGGTTTTGAAGAATTTCGGCGACCTGCCGTCGCCGGGTCCGATGTCGTTTCCGATGGCGGGGACGACCCTGGCGCTCGACTTCCCGAACCGCGGCGGGCGGACCCTGGCGCTGATGGCGGAACTCGACCGGGTTGTGGCGGAGGCCGGCGGGCGGCTATACCCCGCCAAGGACGGGCGGATGCCCACAGCGGCGTTCCGCCGGGGCTACCCGGCGTGGCGCGATCTCGATCAACGGCGCGACCCGATGCTGCAGTCCAGCTTCTGGCGCCGGGTGTCGCAGGAAGAGTGACGGACCGATGGCGAACCCTGAACGTATCCTGGTCCTCGGCGCCACCTCGGCGATCGCCGAGCGGTGGGCGCGGCTGCGAGCCGCGCGCGGCGATCGGCTGCTGCTGGTGGCGCGCGACACCGCCAGGCTGGCGTCGATCGCCGCCGACCTGCGCGCCCGCGGCGCCGCCGAGGTGCTGACCGCCGAGAGCGACCTTGCCGATACCGAGGCCGCAGCCGCGCGCTTCGACGCTTTGCGGGAGCGCCTGGGCGGCCTCGACGTGGCGATCATCGCCTACGGCATCCTCGGCGACCAGGAGGCGGCCCAGGCGGATGTGGAGCGCTTGGAGCAGGGCCTTCGCACCAACTTCCTGAGCGCCGCGGTGTGGAGCGAACTGGTTGCCGGTGCGCTGGCGAAGGCCGGGCGCGGCACGCTGGTGGCGATCGCGTCGGTGGCCGGCGACCGCGGCCGCCGCTCGAACTACGCCTACGGCGCTGCCAAGGCCGGGCTGTCGGTGTTCCTGGAGGGATTGGCGCACCGCTTCGCCGGTACCGCGGTCACCGTGATCGCGGTCAAGCCGGGCTTCGTCGACACCCCGATGACCGCCCATCTGCCGAAGGGCGGGCCGCTTTGGGCGACCGCGGACAAGGTGGCCGATGACATCGAGCGCGCCATCCTCCGCCGCCGGACGGTGGTTTACACGCCGTGGTTCTGGTGGGGGGTGATGGCGATCATCCGCAACCTGCCGCGGCCGATTTTCGACCGGATGAAGATCTGAGGTTCCGAGCGTGACCAGGATCGTCATCACGGGTGCCGCCGGCCTCGTCGGGCAGAACCTGATCGCCCGGCTGGCGCGCGACCCGGCGATGCGGATCGTCGGGATCGACAAGCACGGGGCCAACACCCGTGCGCTCGCCCGGCTGCATCCCGGGATCGAGGTCATCGAGGCCGATCTGGCGGTCGCCGGGCCGTGGGTGACGGCGTTCCAGGACGCCGACGCCGTGGTCCAGCTGCACGCCCAGATCGGCGGGCTCGACTGGCGCGAGTTCGAGGCCAACAACATCACCGCCACCGAGAAGGTGCTGGCCGCCATGCGGTCGGCCCAGGTGCCGTATCTGGTGCATGTCAGCTCGTCGGTGGTCAACTCGCGGGCTTTCGACTTCTACACCGAGTCGAAGAAGGCCCAGGAGGCGCTGGTCCGCGATTGCGGCATCCCGAACGCCACGCTTCGCCCGACGCTGATGTTCGGCTGGTTCGACCGCAAGCATCTCGGCTGGCTGGCCCGCTTCATGAAACGGGTGCCGGTGTTTCCGATCCCCGGCTCCGGGCGCTACATGCGCCAGCCGCTGTTCGCGCTGGATTTCTGCGACGTGATCGCGGCGTGCCTGCGCCAATGCCGGGAAGGGCAGTGGAACATCTCGGGCCAGCAGAAGATCGACTACATCGACCTGATGCGGGCGGTGAAGCGGGCGACCGGTGCGCGCGCGCCGATCGTGCGAATTCCCTACGGCCTGTTTCGGCTGCTGCTGCAGGGCTACGCGGTGGTCGACCGCAACCCGCCATTCACCGTCACGCAGCTCGAGGCGCTGGTCACCCCCGATAGTTTCGAGATGATCGACTGGCCTGGCATCTTCGGGGTGCGCCCGACGCCGCTCGACGAGGCGCTGGACGCCACCTTCAACGATCCGACCTATTCCGGCGTAACGCTGGATTTCTGAGGGAGAACCGGGTGGCAACCGTCGGCATCGTCGGCGCCGGGGCCATGGGCCTCGCCGCTGCCTATCACGCGCTCAAGGCCGGCCACCGGGTGACGGTGTACGAAGCGGATTCCGTGCCGGGCGGCATGGCGGCGCACGCCGATCTCGACGGGCTGTCGATCGAGCGGTTCTACCACTTCGTCTGCAAGGCCGACGTCTCGACCTTCGCGCTGATGGCCGACCTCGGGATCGCCGACCGGATGCGCTGGCGCGACACGTCGATGGGCTACCTGGTCGGCGGCCGCCTGCACCGCTGGGGCGATCCCGTGGCGCTGCTGACGTTCCCGGGGCTGTCGGTGCTGGCCAAGTTGCGGTACGGCCTGCAGATGTTCCTCTCGACCAGGCGGTCGGACTGGAGCGATCTCGAGAACCGCACGGCCAGGGACTGGATCGAGACCGGCGCCGGCCGCGAGGCCTACGAGGTGCTGTGGCGCCGGCTGTTCGAGCTGAAGTTCTTCGAGCACGCCGACCGGGTCTCGGCCGCCTGGATCTGGACCCGCATCAAGCGGCTCGGCACCTCGCGGCGCTCGCTGATGCAGGAGCAACTCGGCTACATCGACGGTGGGTCGGAGACCCTGGTGCGGGCGCTGGTCGAGGCGATCGAGCGGCTTGGCGGGACCATTCGACTTTCCACGCCGGCGCGCGAGGTGGTGGTCGCCGACGGCCGCGTCACCGGCATCCGAACCGACGCCGGCGTCGACCCGGTCGACGCCGCGATCTCCACCATGCCGACTCCCTACGTCTCCCGGATGGTGCCGGCGTTGCCGGAGGATTGGAAGGCGCGCTACGACGGCATCGTGAACATCGGCGTGGTCTGCGTGCTGCTGAAGCTGAAGCGGTCGGTGACGCCGCATTTCTGGGTCAACATCAACGATCCCGCCGTCGAGGTTCCGGGGCTCATCGAGTTCTCCAACCTGCGGCCGCTCCCCGACACGGTGGTGTACGTGCCGTTCTACATGCCGACGACCCACCCGAAATTCGGGCGCGACGACGGCGCGTTCGTCGCCGAGGCGATGGCGGCGGTGCGGCGCGTCAACCCGTCGATCGGCGACGCCGACCTCAGGGCCAGCCTGGTCGGCCGGCTGCGCCACGCCCAGCCGGTCTGCGAGGCCGGGTTCGCGACCCGGATACCG